>CALDHJ010000552.1 GCA_937941555.1 uncultured Granulosicoccaceae bacterium
GCCGGGTCGAGCGGCGCGACGATCGGTGTAACACTGATCTCGCTGTTCAAGGCGCGCAAGCGTGTCGCGGCAACCGCCGCCTTCGGCTGCTCCAAATCCGACTCGGTGAACAGGATCTGGCGGTGCAGATTGCTCAACGACACGACATCGGGGTCTACCACCGTAATCGAGCCGACACCGCAGCCGGCGAGATACTGCAAGACCGGGCAGCCCAGCCCGCCCGCGCCGACCACCAACACGCGCGCCGCGCTCAGCTGTAGCTGCCCCGCTGCGCCAACCTCCGGCAACACGCTTTGGCGGGCGTAACGGTCGTTCAACGCGTCGCCTCCATCCAGGCATCGATACGCGCTTCAGGGTTCGCGTTCAGGGTGATGTCTGTCACGGCACTGACCACGTCTGCACCGTGTTCAAACGCGCCCGCTGCACGCTCGACCGAAAAGCCGCCAATCGCCACCAGGGGCAGATTACCGATGCGCTTGCGCCAGTGGGACAGCTTCTCGAGCCCTTGCTGCTCCCATTTCATCTTCTTCAGGATGGTCGGGTAGATCGGGCCGAGCGCAACGTAGTCTGGTGCCTGGGCGAGCGCACGTTCGAGTTCGTCGTCGTCGTGCGTGCTCAGGCCGAGTTTGAGACCCGCGCGCTTGATCGCCGCCACGTCAGCGTCGTCGAGATCCTCCTGGCCCAAGTGCACCCACTCGGCGCCGAGCTCGATGGCAAGCTGCCAGTGGTCGTTGACGACGAGCGTCGCGCCGTGTTCACGGGCGAGTGCGATGCCGCGTACAAGCTCGTCGCGCAACACATCAGCGGCAACATCCTTGATCCGCAACTGCACGAGTTTGACGCCGCGTGGCAGTGCGCGTTCAAGCCAGTCGCTGCTATCGAAAATGGGGTAGAAGCGGTCGAGTGTCATGTGAGAAAGGCCTTTCCAACAACAGGGGTCGAGGCGCTGCCCACATCGGAGGCCTCGATCGGGGTCGCGTCAAAGGCGATGCGCCCTGCCTCGACAGCGGCGCCGAAAGCGCCCGCCATCGCCACCGGGTCGCCGGCGCGGGCGACCGCGGTGTTCAGCAACACCGCATCGAAACCGAGTTCCATCGCCTGAGCGGCGTGGGAGGGTACGCCTAGCCCGGCATCGATCACCAGCGGGATGCCGGCAAATTCATGTCGCAGACGCGTCAGGCCGTGCACATTGTTCAGACCCAACCCGGACCCGATTGGCGCGCCCCAGGGCATCAACACTTCACACCCGGCGGCAAGCAGTTTCTCGGCGACGATCAAGTCCTCGGTGCAGTAGGGAAACACCTTGAAGCCCTGCGAGGACAACTCGGCGGCCGCCTCGACCAACGCGAACACATCTGGCTGCAAAGTGTCGTTGTGACCGATGACTTCGAGTTTGATCCAATCGGTGCCGAACACCTCGCGCGCCATGTTTGCCGTGGTGACAGCTTCCTTGGCCGTGTGGCAACCCGCTGTATTGGGAAGCAGCCGCGTGCCGAGCGATTGAATCAGCGCCCAGAAGGCCTGCCCGTCGCCACCGGTGCTCTCGCGTCTGAGGGACACTGTTGCAACAGAGGCACGGCTGGCCTCGAAAGCCGCCTGCAACACGGCGGGTGACGGGTATTGCGCTGTGCCAAGCATCAATCGGGTTGAGAGCGTCTCGCCGTAGAACTGCATGTCAGCCCCCCTGCATCGGTGCGAGCACTTCGACGCGGTCACCGTCGCGCAGCGTCAGCGTCGCGCGTGCCGCGCGCGGCACGAACTCGCCGTTAACCGCCGTGGCCACGGCCTTGTCGGTGAATCCCTGTTCGGCAAGGGCTGCCTCGAGTGTGGTCGCCACCACCTCTACCCGGCTGCCGTTGATCTCAATCTTCACGCAACAATTCCCCCTTGTCTCCAGACAGCAGATAGTCCGCCGCGGTGCGCGCCAACACCGGCGCCATCAGGTAGCCGTGGCGGAACAACCCGTTCACGTACACCTGATCGCCGCGCACGGTGACGCGCGGCAGGTTGTCTTCGAACGCCGGCCGGGCATCGACGCCAATCTCCAGCACCTCGGCCTCCCCGAATGCCGGATCGATGGTGTAGGCGGCGCTCAGGAGTTCGAGCAGCGAGCGCGCGCTGACATGGCCGCGGCCGTCATTTTCGATCATGGTGGCGCCGAGCATGTAAACACCCTCTCCACGCGGCACGATGTAGAGCGGGATCCGCGGATGAAGCAGGCGAACCGGGCGCGTCAGCGTGACCGACGGACAGCGCAGCACCAGCATCTCACCGCGCACACCGCGCAACGCCGTCAGCGCATCGCGAGCCGCGAGGCCACGGCAGTCAACGGTGCGGATCGCGGCGTGTTCGCCCGGCATGCCGATATCGAATCCCGACGCTAGTTGCGCGAGCGCAGCGCGCGGATCGAGGTGGGCTTCCGATTCGAAATACAAGCCCGCTGGAAAGCGTTGCGCCAGTTGCGGCTCGAGCGTTTCGATCTCTGCCGCCCCGACTGCCACGTGGCCTCGGGTGAGCCGGGCATAGCGATTGAGTTCGTTGCGGTCGCGCGGCGGCGCGATCACCAGGGTGCCCCGCCGGGTGACAGACACCCCGTGCGCCGCCCACCACTCAGCCGAGGTCGCGCCGAGGCGAACAACCGGCTCGGGTGCACTCTCACCTTCGCAGCCAGGCGCCAACATGCCACCGGCCCACCACGAGCAACCGTGCTGACCGGGCGCGCCGGCCGGGTCTTGTATTGACACCTCGGCACCGCGCGCACGTAATTCGCTCGCGAGACACAAGCCAGCCACGCCAGCGCCGAGTATTCGAATCACCGTCGAGGCCAGACAGCGTGAAAATGGTGAACCGGGCCGTGTCCGCCGCCAATGGACAAACGGTCGGCGGCCTTGATCGCGCCTTGCAGGTAGCCATGCGACGCGGCGACCGCGTCGTGCAGCGTGTGGCCCAACGCCAGATTGGCCGTGATCGCAGACGACAAGGTGCAGCCGGTGCCATGGGTGTTTCGGGTCAGCGATCGGCGCGCACGAAAGCGCTTTTCGACGCCGTCTGCGAGCAGCACATCGACGCAGTAGGCCCCGTCGGCGTGCCCGCCTTTCATCAGCACAGCCGCCGGACCCAATGCCCGCAGCGCCTCACCCTGCGCGACCATCTCCTGCACGCCCGGCCGGGTATCCGAGGGTTGCTCGAGCAGCCGCGCGGCCTCGGGCAGATTCGGTGTCAGAAGCGCGGCCCGCGGCAGCAGCCAACTGCGCAACGCGGTCACTGCGTCGTCAGCCAGTAGCGCGTCACCGGACTTGGCGACCATGACCGGATCGAGGACGATCGGACACTGAACATCTTTGAGAGCCGTTGCGACCGCATCGATGGTGCGCACCGACGACAGCATGCCGATCTTGATGGCCGACACGTCGAGGTCATCGAGCACGGCTGCGATCTGCGCCGTGATGACGTCGGCATCGATATCCTGCACCGCCGTGACAGCGCGCGTGTTTTGCGCGGTGACGGCCGTGATGACACTGGCGCCGTAAACGCCAAGTGCAGAGAAAGTCTTGAGGTCGGCCTGGATACCGGCCCCCCCACCGCTGTCGGAGCCGGCGATAGTCAGGGCAATTGCCGTCATGTGATTGCGCTCAAGTTCAATGAGCAACAACGGCGAGGGCTCGCTTCCACGGTGAAAGTTCGTTTCCTACGCCGGTATTGCCCGGATCAGGTTCCATGGGTTGGCACCTTGCCTCTCAGCCCGTCAACGGGCACCCCAACGAAGGTGGCGCGATCTGGCCGCGCCGCCGGTCAGTATACCGGACGCCCCGGCCGACGGCGAAACGACACCTCAGCCAACGAGCGATTTCCGCAGGAACCAGCGCGTGTGATCGGGCGGCTGCTCGCCGGGCCCGTTGTCGAGCTGCCCGAATGGCGTGTAGCCGAGCGCCGCGTAAAAGGCCCGCGCGCCCGCACTGGAGGTGTCGAGCCAGGCGGCGTGGCAACCGACGTCGCGGGCCATCTCCTCAGCACGCGCGACGAGCGCCCTGCCATGACCCGCACGCCGGAGGTCGCCTGCCACCCAAAGCGTCTTGATCAGCAGCCAACCGTAGGATGTGCTCGCTGACAACCCGGCGACCAGTGTGCCATCGGCGCCACGGCACACGAGATCGAAACGCGTGTTGCGGGCCTGGGTTTGTTGCTGCGCCAAGACCCTGAGCAGCGCGCGCTCGATCTCGGCGCCGTCCGCCGGTGTGCCGACCTCGACCAGAACGGACATGGCGCGTGTACCCTGTGTGAACTGTCACGAGCCTACCAGCGCTCGTCAGTGCGTTCGACCGCCCTCTGACCCGTCGCGATGGAGCTCAGCATGACCGACCAACCACTCTGGCAACTCGGCGCACTCGCCGCCCGCGAGGCCATGACCCGCGGCAAAACCAGCGCCCACGACCTCGTGACCTCCCACCTCGAGCGTCTGCACACGGTCAACCCGGCGCTCAACGCGGTGGTCAATGTGCTCGACGACAGTGCCCTCACCGCTGCCGCACAAGCGGACGCCGTGCAGTCAGCCGGCGGCAGTCTCGGTCCGCTGCACGGCGTGCCGGTCACGGTGAAGGTGAACGTCGACCTCGAGGGTCAGCCCAACAGCAACGGCGTGCCGGCGATGCGCAACAACATTGCACCCGGTGATTCGCCGGTCGTTGCCAACCTCAAGCGTGCTGGCGCAATCATCCTCGGGCAGACAAATACCCCCGAGTTCTCGATGCGTTGGGTCACGGACAATCCGTTGTACGGCCCGACCCAAAACCCCTGGGGTGATCACCTCACCTGCGGCGGATCGTCCGGCGGCGCGGGCAGTGCCACCGCCGCCGGCATCGGCTGTATCAACCACGGCAATGACATCGGCGGTTCACTGCGCTGGCCGGCGAGCTGCAACGGGGTCTCGACGATCAAGCCCACACAGGGCCGCGTGCCGTCGTTCAGCCCGTCGTTCACGGCCGAACGCCCGGCCCTCGCGCAGCTCTTCTCGACCCAAGGTCCGATCGCCCGTTCGGCAGCCGATTGCGCGCTCGCGCTGGAAGCCATGTGTCAACCTGATTGGCGCGATCCGAACCACGTGCCGGCCACCCTGCACTGGCCCGGCGACGCGCAGCCCTGCCGAGTCGCGCGTGCAGTTATCCCCGATGACATGGAAGTCGACGACAGCGTACTCGCCGCACTCGACCACGCCAGCCGCGCGCTGGCCGACGCCGGATACACCGTCGAGACAGTCACCCTGCCCGGCATGGAGCGCCTGATGCCGGTCTGGTGTGATCTGGTGCTGCACGAGCTCACCACCCTGACCGGAGACGCGATGCTCGCGGCCGCCAGTGACGACTTCAAGACCGTCTGGGCCGGCTACACCGGCCTCTACCCGGCGCCGACCGAAAGCCGGGTGCTCGAAGCGATGGCCGAGCGGCTGAGCCTGATTCGCGCCTGGCTGGATGTCCTCGACCGCTATCCG
>CALDHJ010000553.1 GCA_937941555.1 uncultured Granulosicoccaceae bacterium
CCGTGTTCGATCAGTTTGGCGCCGAGCACGCGTGCGTCGACGATGGCCTGGCTCGCGCCGTTGGAGCCGGTCGGGTACATCGCGTGCGCGGCGTCGCCCATCAGCGCGACCCGACCGTCGACCCAGGTGTCGACCGGGTCGCGGTCGATCATCGCGTTCTGAAAGGCGCAGTCGGCGCCGCGCAGCAACGCGGGCACGTCGAGCCAGGGGTAGCGGAAGGACTCGAAGTGGCCAACGAAATCCTCGACCTCGGCGGGCTGGAACCAGCGATCGGCCTGCCAGCCCTGTTCGGCATCGACCGTGACCTCGGCGATCCAGTTGATCAGGGCGTCGCCGGTGCCGTCGGGGTGGGAGATCGGGTAGATCACCATGCGGTGGCGGTGGGTGCCGAGGCCGATGAAGGAGGCGCCGGTGCGCAGCGCGCGGGCGCGAGTGGTGCCGCGCCAGAGGATCGCACCGCCCCAGTGAATCGGCGGCTGATCAGGGTGCATGTGCGCGCGCACGGCCGAATGAATGCCGTCGGCACCGATCAGTAGTGGGGCGCGCTGGGTGTGGGACTCTCCGTCTGCGTTTTCGGTGTGGACCTCGACGCCGGTGTCTGTGTTGCGGTAACCGGTGACGCGGGTGTCGAGCTGTACGGCGTCGGCGCCGAGGCGGTCGAGCACGGTGTGGTAGAGCGCGTTGTGAAAACCCCCGCGGTGCACGGCGTACTGCGGCCAGCGGTAACCCGCGTCGAGCCCGCGTGGCTCGCTGTAGATGTCACGGCCGTTGAGCCCGACCAGCGCCCACTCCTTGACCGGCAGGCCTACGGCATCGAGATCGGAGGCGGTAAGGCCGAGCTCGAAGAGTTCGCGCACGGCATTGGGTTGCAGGTTGATGCCGACGCCGAGCGGCTTCATCTCGCGCGCGGATTCGAGGACCCGGCAAGGCACGCCGACCTGGTGCAGCGTGAGCGCCAGTGTCAGCCCGCCGATGCCACCACCGGCAATGAGGAGGGGGTGGTCTGTGTTCATGCGAGGTGCACCGGCAGGGCGGTGATGCCGTGAAAGCCGAAGCCGCGCCAGGGCACGGCCGCCGGGTCGGGCAGGCGCATGTTCGGGAAACACTCGAACAGCAACGGCAACATGATCTGTGCAATCGCGCGTCGGGCGACGTGGCTGCCCGGGCAGAAGTGGGGGCCATTGCCGAAAGCCTGGTGCGGTTTCTTGTCGCGGTACACGTTGAAGGATTCACCGTCGTCAAAGAGGTCTTCGTCGCGGTTGGCGCTCGCCTGTACGGTCATGACCGTGTCGCCCTTGGGAATCCGGAACCCGCGGATCTCGGTGTCCTCCGTGGCGAGGCGCGACGACACGGAAATCGGCGCGACCCATCGGATACCTTCTTCGAAGGCTTTGCCCCAATCGCTCTTCTGTTTCACTTCGGCCAGTTGGTCGGGGTGGGTGAGCAGGCCGAAGAGAATGGTGTTGAGCGCGTCGCGCGGTTCGTTGATGCCGCCGCCGATGGCGATCTTGATGTTGGCGTAGATCTGCGAGAGGGGAATCGGGTCGTCGGCGTTGAGCATGACCGAAAAAGCGGACGGGTTCGGTTGGGCCTTGTGTCGGGCTTGCAGTGAATCGAACAGCGTGTCCATTTCATCGTTGGCGCTGTCGGATCGGGCAAAGGGTTCATCCTGCCAGCCGAAATTGCCGGCGCCGTCGATCAGACACTGCGACCAACGCTGCATGTCGGCGTCGTGTGCTTCGTCGACGCCGAGCAGTGCGGCGAGGCCGCGCGCGGCATAGGGGCCAGACAGCGCCTGGAACAGGTCGACCACCTCGCCACGTGGCAAGCGGGACACGCAGTCTTCTGCGATGGCCTCGTAGCGCGGGGCCCATTCATCCCGGATCACCGCCGGGTGAAAGGTCTGCTGCATCGCGTCGCGCTCGCGTTGGTGTGCGTGTCCGTCCTTGCGCATCAGCGTGTGAGCGCGGAACGCCCGTTTCATCGGCGTGTTCGGGTCATCGTTGCTGAAGAGCGTGGGGTGCTCTTTGACGTAACGGGTGTCGACGGCTTTGGTCAGCAGGGTTCGCCCAACGGCCTGCACACGCAACACCGGTGACTCTGCACGAAAACGCTTGTAGATCGGAAACGGGTCTCGATCCAGCTGTTGCAGCGTGATATCAGCGTTGACGGGTGCGAGTTCAGTCACCGAGGTCTCCATGCGTGGCGCGCGAAATCGTTGTGATGGGACCCAGTATCAACTGCCTGTGGCCGACTTTGAAGGGGCGAGCTGGATATCCAGCTGCCTTTGCACAGGCACTTCGGATCGCGGGGTCCGTTGGTCATCTGAACGGCACTTTTTTATTCGGCAACGTGCACGGGTGACGCTACAGTGTGCGGATCAGATGGCATCCGGAGAGCCTGATCATGCGTATTCTGTTCACTGGTGGGTCTGGCAAGGCCGGCCGCCATACGGTGGCCTATCTGGCGGAGTGTGGCCACCGTATTGTGAATGTCGACAAAATCCCGTTAGGCCACCCTGAGGTCAACGACCGTGTGGCGGATATCACAGACGCCGGGCAGATGTTCGATGTCATGGCGGCCTATGCGGGTTACGACGAGCTCGAGCCGGGCACGGGCGTACCGGCCTTCGATGCGGTAGTGCATTTTGCAGCGGTTCCGCGCTTGCTGATGACTTCTGACAATGAGTGCTATCGGGTCAATACGCTGGGTACCTACAACGTGATTGATGCGGCGGTGAAATTCGGCGTTCGCAAAATCATTTTCGCGTCATCCGAGACCACGTACGGTGTGTGTTTTGCAGACGGCGAACGCAAGCCCGAGTATCTGCCGATCGACGAAGCGCATCCCGTTGTCCCGGAAGACAGTTACGCCATGTCCAAGGTGGTGAACGAAGTGACAGCGCAGAGCTTTCAACGGCGCAGCGGCTTCGATATCTACGGCCTGCGCATCAACAACGTGATCGAACCGCACGAATACGAGCGGGACTTTCCGCACTACATCGCAAACCCTGAGGTACGTCGCCGAAATATTTTCGCCTACATCGACGCGCGCGATCTCGGCCAGATGGTTAAGTGCTGTCTCAATACCGATGGTTTGGGGTTTCAGATTTTCAACGTCGCGAACGATGAGCACTCTGTCGAGTCCTCAACGCAAGAGCTGATCGAAACCTACTACCAGGGCGTGCCTGCTGCTGACATGACGCCCACTGAGACCTTCTTTGCCAACAAAAAGGCCAAAGCGCTGCTCGGCTTTCAGCCTCAATACCGCTGGCGCGATATCCTGAAAAAATGACGGGGCTGTGTTGCAAACTGTTTGCATAATGTCGCGCGTTTCGCTTGATGCCTTGACCGCGCACAGCCGCTGCTCTCGGCAACACCCTGATCTGCGAAGGTAGCAAGGGTTGTGTTTTCGCGGTCAGGCCCGATGACTGGTCTGCGCGCGAACTCGTCGATCCGCACTTGTCCACAGGCATACTGTTTGGCAGCATCAACTGTGCTCCGCGCGCGTTGGCACGCAGCAGACTCATCCGATGTGCAATAGGTGCTCGGCGCTGCGGGTGCCCTCAAGCCGCGGGTGGTTGCTGGCCTCAGGCCCGATAGGCGGGCAGGGGTGAACGGTCTTGCAATTCGATGGTCCGTCGCAACATGGTCTCGGTCAGCGACTGGCGTACGCCCGCTGCGGTGGGGTCGTCGTAGCGATTGTGGACTTCGGCAGGGTCAGTCTGCAGGTCGTACAGTTCGTCCCAGTCTTCGCCCTCGCGCAGCGACATGCGGTATCGCTCCGTGACAACAGTGCGTACACGCTGCGGTTTGTCAAAGCCGGTCATGACGCGCTGGCTGTCTTCTTCGACCAGAATCGCCTCGGGCGGGGTGCTGTTGAAGAGGTCGCGGCCTTGTATGCCGTTGTAGGCTTGAACACCGGCACGGGCGAGCACTGTGGCGGCGATGTCGATCGACGACGAGAGACCATCGTCTTCGCCCGGCTGTGCGGTGTCGGTCGGGTCATGCCAGATGAAAGGCACCCGAATCAGTCCCTGGTAGTGCAGCAAGAGTTTCAGCATGAGCCCGTGGTCGCCCATGTAGTCGCCGTGGTCGGATGTGAACACCACGATGGTGTTGTCATCGAGACCGAGTGATTCGAGCTGTGCGAGCACGCGGCCGATGGCGTCGTCGACCATGGTGATCATGCCGTAGGTGAGGGCAGTGATGTCACGCGCTTCGTCTTCGGTTACCGCAAACGGGTCCTGGGAGGTGCGTTTGGCGGTGCCGTCTTCGCGTGCAGCGCGCATCGCCTTGAGCGGAGGCAGTTCGCCCTTGCCGAATGACTCGGGGAGGGGCATGTCGTCCGGGTTGTAGAGATCCCAGTATTTGCCGGGTGGCGTGAAGGGGTGGTGCGGGTCCGGGAAAGACATCTGCAGAAAGAAGGGGGCGTCGTCGGTGGCGCGCTCACGCAACCAGGCAGCCGATTGCTCGGCGATCCAGTGGGTCGAATAGAGCTCTTCCGGGACTGCCGTGCGCCAGGCTTGCGGCGCGTTGATGCGGTTGTCGGGCAGTGCGTTGTCCGGTCCGACCAGGTCGTCGAAATCCGGCCGTTGCGATCGAGCCCAGAGGGCATAGTCGCCGCAGGCCTGATCGCCGTGGTCGGCGGCGACTTCAACGTGTTCAAAGCCGTAGAAGTGTTCATCGATGCGCTCTGCGAGCGGGGTGTTCCACTTCGGCGCCACTTCGAGGTCGTACTCGGGTGTCTGGCGGTTGTTCTTGATCGCGTCACGCAAGCCGGGCGACGGCGTGTGTTTGTCGGCATCTGGCTCGAAGGTGTTCGTGGCAGCTAACCCGGTGAAGCTCTGCAGGTGCGATTTGCCGATCAGTCCGGTGCGGTAGCCCGCATCTCGCAGCAATTCGACGAAGGTTGTGTGGTCTTTCGAGAGCGGGATGCCGTTGTGGCGCGCGCCGTGCGACGAGCACAGGCGGCCGGTCATGATCGACGCGCGATTGGGCATGCAGATGGGGTTGGCGACGTAGAACCGGTTCCAGCGTGTGCCGTGCTTGGCAATACTGTCGATGTGTGGTGTCTGAACGATGGGGTTGCCGTAGCAGCCGAGGTGATCGGCGCGGTGTTGATCGGTGATGATGAACAGAAAGTTGGGGCGCTTGGTCATCACGCGGTCTCCGGGCGTTGTGTCGTGGGGCGGGTTCGGTGCCAGTCGAAGGCGAGCAGTGCGATGCCGATCAGCACCGCCGGCAGGTGCACGGCAACCGGCAACGCGAGGGCGGCGAACGCGGCGACGAGGCGCAATGCGATCTCGAGCAGGCTGAGCTTGCGCCGGTCGTAGCCGGACAAGGCGGATGAGAAGAGCCAGATGCAGAGGCACGTTCGCAGCACGATCCAGATGAAGGGCAGCAGGCTGAAGGTCTCGATGATCAGCACGGTCGGGTAGAAGGCAAAGACGAACGGGATGATGAATTTGGCCATGCCGAGGCGGAAGGCCATGAGCGCGGTGAAAAGTGGATTGGCGTTGGCGATGGGGGCAGCGGCGTAGGCGGCGATGGCAACCGGTGGGGTCAGGGAGGAGGCGACGCCGTAGTAGAAGACGAACATGTGTGCCGTCAGAATCGACACCCCGAGCGCCTGAATTGCGGGACCCATCACGAGAATGATGATCAGGTAGGCCGGCAGCGTCGGCATGCCCATGCCCAGCACCAACGCCCCGATCATGGCAATCAGCAGAGCCGAAAAGAGGCTGTCGCCGCGCACCGTGGAGATCAGGTTTGCGAGCTTCAGACCGAGGCCGGTGGAGTCGAGTGAGCCGACGAGAATGCCGATTGCAGCGACCGCAATCAACAGCGTGGCGCCCGAACGAGCGCCCTTGAGAAACGACCGCCAGACGCGCACCGGGTCGCGCCGCACTTCCGGGTTGATGACCGACAGCAGTAGCAACGCACACACGGCGTTGAAGCCGGCGGCGGATGTCGAGAGCCCGGCGATCAGCGAACCGATCACGGTCAGTATCGGGCCGACGAAGAGCACCGAATTGATGATATCGACCCGGGTAATGGTGTCGTCGATGGTCAGCGGCTGCACCGCGATGCCCTGCCGACGGGCTTCGACGGTCACGGCGGAGAACAGGCTGAAGTAGTAGAAGAGCGCCGGGCACAGTGCCGCGACGATGATATTGAGGTAACTAGTGCCGGTCAGGTCGGCCATCACCAACGCCGCTGCGCCCATGATGGGTGGCATGATCTGGCCACCGGACGAGGCAGTGGCCTCGATCCCGGCGGCGAAGGTCGGGGTGAAACCGCGGCGCTTGATCATCGGTATGGTGAAAGTACCGGTGCCGACAATGTTCGCGACCGTCGAGCCCGACATGGTGCCGAATAGCGAGGAAGCGAGGATGGCGGCGTGCGCAGGTCCACCGCGGGTGCGGCGCGTGAGTAGAAACGCAAACTTCAACAGTGTGTCGCCAGCGCCGGTGCCCTCAAGCAGGGTGCCGAACACGATGAATATGAACACGGTGCTCAGCACGATGTTGGTGATCGAGCCGAACACCCCTTTGTTGGTGTTGTACCAGAGCGCCTCGGCCACTTCCTTCACTGAGAACCCGGCGTGCGCGAGGAAACCTGGCAGGTCCTGGCCGAACAGCAGATAGAGCACGCCGAACAGGCCGACCCCGAACAGCCCCCAGCCCCAGAGGCGGCGGCAGAGTTCGAGAAAGACGATGAGGCCCGCAAAGGCGGGCCACGCGTCGCGCGTCGAGACGTCGTACAGCGCCTCTTCCATCTGCGTCTGCACGAAATGAAACGACCAGATCGACCACAATCCGGCGATCACCAGCGCGATGTCGAGCACGTTGCGCAGCAGATTGCTCTGACCGGCCTGGTTGTCGCTCTGGTTGCGGCGCCCTCGGCTCAGCGCGACACCGACCAGCAACGCCAGTGCGAAGCCGGCGGCGCGGTGCAGCTTCGGGTCGATCAGGCCGATGCCGGCACTGTAGAGCGCCATCGCCCCAAGGGCTGTTGCAGCAATCAGGGACAGGCTTGTATAGAGCCTGTCGGGTGGGCGCGGGTCAGAAGGCATGTCAGAGGTGACGTGTCATGCTCAGGCCAGGCTGCGTGTGCAGCCTGGCGAGCGGTGCCGTCGCGGCTAGGGGGCTCAGGGGCGGACCTCATCCGGTACGTCGAAGCCGGCCTCGTCGTAGTAGCGCAGCGCGCCCGGGTGCAGCGGCACATTGACCGAGGTGAAGGCCGACTCCCGCGTCACTTCCTTGAGAAAGAAGGCGGTGGCCTGCACTTCG
>CALDHJ010000554.1 GCA_937941555.1 uncultured Granulosicoccaceae bacterium
CTCAGTCCATGCTCGACGAATGGCTCGCCGAAATCACCGAAACGCTCGCCGCATACAACCGCGACAACCCCGAGCGACCCGCGGCCCCCTTTGCGGTCAACCAGATCGTGCACCGCTCCAACGATCGGCTCGAAGCCGACATGGAAGTGGTCGCAAAGTACAAGGTTCCCATTGTCATCACGAGCCTCGGCGCGCGAGAGGAAATCAACAACGCCGTACACGCTTACGGCGGCATCACCCTGCACGACATCATCAACAACCGTTTTGCGCACAAGGCGGTCGAGAAAGGCGCAGACGGATTGATCGCCGTCGCCTGGGGTGCTGGCGGCCACGCGGGCACCTTGTCGCCTTTTGCCCTGATCCAGGAGATCCGCGCCTGGTTCGACGGCCCGATCGCCTTGTCAGGCTCGATCGCAACCGGCGGCGCCGTGTTGGCAGCGCAGGCCATGGGGGCCGACTTCGGTTACATCGGCTCGCCCTTCATCGCAACCGATGAAGCCAACGCAAGCGACGCCTACAAGTCCGCCATAGTAGACGGCAAGGCCGATGACATCGTCTACACCAACCTCTTCACCGGCGTGCACGGCAACTACCTGCGCACGTCCATCGAGCAGGCCGGCCTGAACCCGGACAACCTGCCCGAGAGCGACCCGAGCAACATGGATTTCGGCACTGATCGCAAAGCCTGGAAAGACATCTGGGGTTGCGGCCAGGGCATCGGCACCGTCTCGAGCCAGCGCTCCACGGCCGCCCTCGTTGACGATCTCGCGTCGGGCTATGATGCCGCCCGGGCCAGACTGTCTTTGAACGGCAACGATTAGCGGTTTCTCCGCCAATCCGTCTACCTCCGGTTCAAAAAAAAAGGCGGTTGCGTTGCGCAACCGCCTTCTTCAAACAGCCGGTGAAAAAGCTCAGCTGTAGATTGACTGCTTGCCGAGTTTGGTTGCAATCAGGTAGTAGAACACCGGGCGCATCTTCTGGCGATTGGATGAACCGATCTTCTCGACTGCATGGCTGATGGCCGCGTCGGCCTCAGCACCCTCGATGCCGAGCTTCTTGGAGATATAACGCTCCTTGATATTGTCGATCTCGGCTTTGTCGCCAGCGGCAACCAGGAATGAATCCTTGTTGTAAATCGACGGCCCAAGCGACTTGCAAATCGCCTTGAGCAGATTGTCGTCACAATCGATTCCGCAACTGTCCATCTGGCCTTTGCACTGCGCCACCACATCGTCAAATTTCGACATGAAACCTCCGCTTTCAGGTGTTGTATTGTCTCGTCCTGCCAACAGACTAGCACTGTGGTCGGAAACGGGCCAATACCAAACGGTAAAAGCGTGACAAGCTTCTGACACTGCCCTGAAACAGCGTTCTGCAGCCGCCAGTCAGGCGTTGCGCGGCCTGATCAGTCCTTCCTGTACCACCGACGCCACCAATCGCCCCTGCCGATCAAACAGACTACCGCGGCAAAAACCACGGGCACCGGAGGCACTCGGGCTGTCCATGGCATAGAGCAGCCACTCATCAGCGCGAAACGGCCGATGGAACCACATTGCGTGGTCCAGGCTTGCGATCTTTGTGGTGCGCAGATTGGCGGTCTCTGCGTGGGGGTTCAGCGCCGTCATCAAGAGGTTATAGTCAGACGCGTAGGCAAGCACACACTGGTGGAATGCCGGGTCTTCGCCCAGTGCGATTTTGCTACGCAACCAGATGTTGCTGTACGGCCCCTGCGCACGGGGATTGAAGGGGTCATTGACGTTGGCCGCACGAAATTCGATCGGACGCGAACGCAACAAGTGTCGCCGAGCCCCCTCTGGCCAGCTTGCCGCGTATTCGGCCAGAATCTCCTCGACCGGACGCAGGCTCTCGGGTTCAGGTACATCCGGCATGTCGATCTGGTGATCGTGGCCCTCCTCCTGCACCTGAAACGACGCCGAGAGGATGAAGATGTCACGTCCGCCCTGAATCGCACGAACGCGCCGCGTCACAAAGCTGCGCCCGTCGCGGGTCATGTCCACGTGGTAGACGATCGGTTTGTTGAAATCCCCTGGCAAGATGAAATACGCATGCAGGGAGTGCGCAATAAAGTCGGCATCGACCGTGCCCTGGGCGGCTGCAAGCGCCTGACCAAGCACCTGCCCGCCAAACACCTGCGGGCTGCCGATGTCTTCGCTCTTGCCGCGAAAGAGGTTGGTCTCGAGCGCCTCGAGAGTCAGCAGATCGATGAGCCCTGCACCGTCGGTCATTCGCCTGTCTCACACTGAACAAGCGCGCAGTGTATCAGCCCATCCGCGTACCACAGCCGAGCCCGGGTGTGCCTGTCATATACTCATCACATCAATAACAGGAGCCAGACCATGTCAGCCGACACCCCGTGGACACAACCAATGCCCGCCGATCAATTCGAGCTCATGCGCGACATCATCGGTGCACCCAGCCCGATCGGCTTTGAAGGGGCAATGACACTCGGTGTGTTGCAGCCCCAGTTCGAACGATTCATGCCCGATGACTGGGCCATGCACCAATTCATCGGCAACGCCGGCGTCGTCTGGGACAGCCACCCCGGGCGCGATGACTTGTTCAGCGTGATGATCTGCGGCCACGCCGACAAGATTCGCCTGCAAGTGCGCAAGATCGCGCCAGATGGCAAGATCTGGATCAACAGCGACTCCTTCCTGCCCTGCACGCTGCTCGGACACGAAGTTACACTTTTCAGCGAAAACCCCGAGTCCCCCGGCAGCTACCGGTCGATCACGGGCGGCACCATCGAAGCCCTCGGCGCGATCCACTTCTCGGAAGCTGCGCACCGCACCGGCGACCGCGGCATCAAGCCCACACAGCTCTATCTCGAGTTGCAGCTGCACGGCGAAGACCGCAAGAAACAAGTCGAAGCACTCGGCATTCGCACCGGTGACACGCTGCTGTTGAACCGCCCAATCAAACCCGGCTTTGCACCTGACACCTTCTACGGCGCCTACCTCGACAACGGCCTCGGGTGCTTTGTTGCAGCCGAAGTCGCACGCGTTGTCGCCGAAGCCGGCGGCACCGAGAACGTACGCTGCCTCTACGCCTGCGCGAGCCACGAAGAAATCGGCCGTTTCGGCAGCCGCGTAATGGCCGGTGAATTGCGCCCCGATGCGCTGATTGCGGTCGATGTCGACCACGACTTCGACGCGGCTCCCAACATCGGAGACCGCAACATGCAGCCGCTCAAGATGGGCGGTGGCTTCACGCTCAGCACCGGCGCGATCGTAAGCGAGCAACTCAATCGCCGCATCCAGGATGTCGCGCGCGAACACGACATCCCGTTTCAGATGGACGTCGCCGGTCGCGACACCGGCACCGATGGCATGGCCGGTGTACTCGCCAGCGTCGACTGCGCAGCCACCTCCATCGGTTTCCCGATCCGCAACATGCACACCATCTCCGAGAGTGGTCACACCGGCGACGTGCTCGCGGCGATTCACGTGATCGCCAACACGCTGCTGTCCCTCGACAAGGAAGGCGAGCTCAAGGATGCATTCAGGACCGGCCACGCACGCCTCGACCATGCAACCGACCTCAACCACGGAGGCTGAGCCGTGTCCACGGTCACACTGAGCCTTGATGACTGCCACAGCATGGCAAGGCTGGCCCTGCAGGGCCAGGGTTTTTCCGAAGACCAGGCCAATGCCATTGCAGACACCATCACCGCCGCCGAGCGCGACGGATGCACGTCACACGGTCTGTTCCGTGTGCCGTTCTACGTCAATGCCCTGGGCAACCCGGGCACTGACGCGAAAGCGGTACCGGTTCTCTCGCACCCCGCCCCGGCGCTGGTGCGCGTGGATGCCGCCACAGGATTCTGCCCGTTGGCGTTGAAAGTCGGGCTGCCCGCGCTGACGGAAAAGGCGTACGAACAAGGCATCGCAGCACTGGCAATCAACAACGCCTACAACATCGCCGCGCTGTGGCCCGAAGTCGAGCACCTCGCCGAAAACGGCCTGGTCGCGATGGCGTTCACCGCCGCCAACGCCTTCGTCGCGCCTGCGGGTGGCACCAAACCGATCTACGGCACCAATCCGATGGCCTTCGCCTGGCCGCGTGGCGACCAGCCGCCGCTGGTGTTCGACCAGGCATCGAGTGTGTCTGCGCGCGGCGAGATCCAGCTCCACCTGCGCGACGGCAAACCCATCCCCGAGGGCTGGGCCATCGACGCCAACGGCCAACCCACCACCGATCCCGAAGCCGCACTTGCCGGCGCACAATTGCCCTTTGGTGGCCACAAGGGCGCGTCGATTGCGCTCATGGTCGAGCTGCTTGCCGGCGCCCTGATTGGCGACCTTTTCAGTTTCGAATCCACCGAGCGCGACGTCCAGAAGACCGGCGCACCCTTCGGCGGTGAATTTCTGCTGGCGATCGATCCGGCGAAGTTCGGCAACGGCAACCTCGAAAGCCGTCAGGCCCACGCCGAACAGTTGTTCGCGGCAATCCTCGAGCAACCCGGCACCCGGCTTCCCGGTGACCGCCGGCGCAAAGCCCGCCTCAGCACCCGAACCGAGGGCATCACGATACCCACTGCACTGCACACCCAGCTGGCAGGCTACCGCTCCAATTAAGCCGACGCGTTGCGGGTGGTCGCAAAAACCGCGACCACGATCACCGCACCGCCAAGGACGGTGAGCGTCGCCGGTATCTCACCCAGCACCCACCACGCGAGCAACGGTGCAATGGGGGTTTCGAGTGCGCTGATGACGCTGGTGTGGGCCGGGTGCAATCCGCGCGCGCCAATCATCAGTGCAATCGACGCAAACAGAAAGACCGCAGCAAAGGCCGCGAGAGTCGCCACGGTCTGCCACGGCACGGACGCGATGGTGGCGTGCCCACTGAACGCCACAACAAGCAAGGCCGATGCAAGCCAGGTCGGGCCGGCCGCTGGCGTCTCGGGCCAGGCGCGGTAGATGCAAATCACAGCCGCCATGCAGACGGTCATGACCGCGGCCAATGCATCCCCGAACAACCCGCCCGAAGTCAGGGATCCCAACACCACCAACAGCGCACCGGCGAGGCTCGCGACACTGCCCAGCACCACAGCGCGCGTCGGCGGCGTTTGCATCCACCCCCACGCTATCGCCCCGGCAACAAAGGGCGCCGTCGCATAAATGACCGCCACGTTAGCAATCGACGTGTGCAGAAACGATGGAATGAACGCAGCCGTACCGAGTGCTGACAGCAGCCCGGCAGCCGCCCCCGGTCGCCCCATCCGCAACTCGGCCCCCACGCGGCCGCAGAAGCCCAGCCACAGGCCGAGAAAAGCCACTGAAAACACGCTTCGCCACCAGACCACACTCGGCCCGTCGAGCTCGGCAAGCCGCACGAATACGCCGGCGGTGCTGAACGCCATCACCGACGCCAGCAACCACGCAACAGACACCCCAATACGTGTGCGCATAACGCGGCACCCCAGACCAAAACGGCAGCCTGCCTGAGCCCCCCTGACAGCGTGTTGTCAGGGGTGGGGTGGTAGGGTGGTGACACGTGAGATTGAGAGGGCGCAACGTGGGCTCGGTCGACCGATTGTTCAGTATCATCCAACTGCTGCGACGGCGGCGAGGCCCCGTCACGGCAACCCACATTGCCGAATCGCTCGGTGTGTCCGTGCGCACGGTGTACCGCGACATCCAGCGGCTGCAACGCAGCGGCACACCCATCGCAAGCGAACCCGGTGTCGGCTACCGCCTGCTGCCAAGTTACGACCTCGCCCCGGTTCAGCTCACCCGCGAGGAACAACAAGCACTCGATCTCGCGCTGCAACTCCTGGCCCGCACCGGCGACTGTGGGCTTGTGCGCACCGCAGACCGCCTGCGACAGAAGCTCCCCGGCACCAGTACCCTCGCCGACCCGGTGCTGCACACCTCGACCTGGGCGCCACTCTACCCGGCCACGGCGTCACCGTGTGCACTGCGCGAAGCGATCGACGAGGAATGCGAAATCGACATCGGTTATACCGATGAAAACGGTCGCACGAGCACGCGGCGCTTGCGCCCGGTTGCAGTGATCTATTACACCGACGTGACGGTACTCGCTGCCTGGTGCCAGTTGCGCAACGACTTCCGACACTTCCGTCTCGACCGCATCACCGCGTTGCAGCGGTGCGATACCCATTTCGCAGGTGAGGGGCCAGGCTTGCGTGCTCGCTGGCACGCAACCCAGCGCGACAACCCCCGGCGCGTGGGGTCACTCTGAGAACAACTCAGCTGTCTTTGACGACTGTCATGTACGCGTGGACGTAATCCATGCCGTGGCCAGTGGGGTCGTCGAGTACTCGGACGCGGTAGGCTTCGTAGTAGTCCTCGATGATCGCGTGCCGCTCGTCGAGGGAACGGCTGCCGTCGAGTGCCCCGAGGAAAACGCTCTGGTTCCAGCTGCGTATCGTGCCGATCAGGCCCGACGCGAAGGTCTCGAGATCCGCGTCTGCCTGAAATTGCGCGGCATAGGGGCACACGACCTGTGCGGTTTCGATCGACTCGAGTCGCATGCCGGGCAACAACCCCGCGTCAAAGGGCTGCGCAAACTCCTCGACGGTGCGGTAGTACTGGGGCAGTGTCATACGCGCCAGTTCTTCGCTGTTGATCACCCCGTCGGCCACAAACTCGTGCCAGATGTCGCGCAAGGTATCGAACATATTCACGCCGCCAGTGTTACCGAGATAGTGGCCGGCGGCATCCCGGCAGAAGTTCACGAATACGGCGCGCCCACCGGGCTTCAGCTCCCGTAGCCGGTGTTGCAATATGGTCAACCAGTCGGCCTCGGCACGCGCCGAGAACACAGCGTGCTCCTCTGCCGACGCGCCCACCATGTGCACGTGCGACTCGATTTCGCAGGGCTTCTCCGACAGCCAGTGCATGGCGGTTGCCGAAAACGCGAAATCCAGTGAGGTATCCGGCACCGCTTGCAGGTAGAACGACGAACCGGACACCAGCGGCCAGGCGTTATCGAACCGTCGAGACCAGCTCTCGAAAGGCCCGAGACCGTGCGCGATCTGCACCAACGCATTGAAATCGTTGTGTGGCTGATCTGCATACACCACCGTGGACTGCACACCCGGTGCGGCGCGTTGCACCGCCTCGATTACTGCCGAGACCATCTCGAGTGACGTGCCCCCGTCTGCGCAACCCATGTCGGCCATGGTGAATCGGGCACGGTCTGCGGGAATGCCAAGGCCCTCGATCGCTTTGAGAACGCGCGGCGTTGCGCGGTCAATGACATCCTTGGCACCCCGCGTGGCGAGCGAATAGGTGCCACCCGACGCCATGGTGATGTTGTCTGCCTGTTGCTTCGCCATGCACTTGCCTCCGTGGTGGCCGCATTGTGCGCACCGCCAAGTCGATGCAGCAAGCCCTGCCCGAGATTCCCCCGAGTCAGCCTGACAGGGTGCCGTGTCGGCGCAAGCGACCGCGTCGGATCGACCGGGCTCATGCAGTTTTAATATTTGTAAAACGCGCAGGAGTGTGCGTACACTGCCCCTCAGATTTTACCCATATTAAAATTCTCGATGGCCCCAACGCCCGCCCCGACACCCGATACCCGCCCGAACGACCTCGGCCGACAACTGCGCGAGCGCCGCACCAAACTCGGCCTCACCCTTAAGGACGTGGCCGAACGCGCCGGCTTGTCGGTTGGCTTCATTTCCCTCATCGAGCGAGACCGCACCGTCCCGTCACTGTCGTCACTCGTCTCGGTCGCTCGGGTGCTCGACCTGCCGCTGGGCAACTTGTTGGAACAGCCCAGCAACGATTCCCCGCTGACCCGAAGCCACCAACGGCCCGTCTTCAGCATCGGCGATGGCGACCTGAGTTATGAACGGCTGTCGACCCATTTCCCGGGCAACGTGCTGCGCAGCGTGTTGGTGCACGAGCCACCTGGCCACCGCGCCGAACCCATCAGCCACGAAGGCGAAGAGATGGTGTTCGTGCTCGCCGGGACGATCACGGTCGAAATCGACCACCAGGTTCACGTGTTGGGCGAAGGCGACTCCGTCCACTTCGAATCCACTCGAACCCATTCGACCTGGAACCACGGGCCGACGACTGCCACGGTGCTTTGGGTCGGCACCATGGATGTGTTTGGTGAAGGAAAAGACCAGGACACCGCGGACCCATTGCACCGCGGCGAACGCAACGCAAACGCCCCACACAACGGGGACTGAAACGGAGATGAATTCCATGCAACGACACAAGAATCTGGTGCTCGGCAGCGTCGCCGCTGCCGTCATGGCTGTGACGCATACGGTCTCGGCCGGTGGCGTGTTGCGCCTCGACGAGGTCGCGGTTGGCGAGCTGGACCCGGGCAAAGCCTCGGACTACGCTGACTCGATTCTGATGTTCAACGTCTACGACACGCTGGTGTTGCCCGAACAGGGCGGCCCGGGTCTGGTGCCACACCTCGCAAAGAGCTGGGAAGCCGACGGCAACAGCTACACCTTCAGCCTGCGCGACGACGTGCAATTTCAAAGTGGCAACCCACTGACCGCTGACGATGTCGTGTTTTCACTCGAGCGCATGCAGAATCTGGGGCAAGGCTTGTCTTATTTGTTCGCTGGCGTCGAATCCGCTGAAGCCGTCGATGGCAGCACTGTGCGCTTTAATCTCAGCACACCCTACGCACCCTTCGTTGCGTCGTTGCTACGACTCCCCATCGTCGACAAAGCACTCGTGATGGAAAATCTCGGCGAAGGCGAAGGCGAGATGGGCGACTGGGGCCAGGCGTTCCTGAGCCAGAACGCCGCCGGCACAGGCGCCTACACGGTCAGCTCACACAACCCGCAAGAAGAAACCGTGATGGCCAAGCACGACGGTTACTTCCTCGACATTGCTGACGCCGCGCCCGACACCGTGCGTCTGCGCTACGGTCTCGAACCGGCGACCGTGCGCACCTTGATCGCTCAAGGCGAGCACGACATCTCCTCTCAATGGCTACCGCCGGAAGTGCTCAAGGCGCTGGCCGGTGACGGCGCACAACTCCTCACCGAAGGGGGCACCGGTGCGTTCTACGTCAAGATGAACACCACCAAGCCGCCACTCGATGACGCCAACTGCCGCCTGGCTTTGAGTCACGCGTTTGACTACGGCGCAGCGGTGAAAATGATCGCGGTGACCGACGACATCAGTCAGGGCAGCGCAGCGAGCGGTGCTGTGCCGGTCGGCATGCTCGGGGCCAACCCGGCCGACAGCATTCTCAGCCAGGACATGGACGCCGCCAAGGCGGCACTCGAACAGTGTCAGTACAACCCGGCTGACCACGAGCTCGAATTGTCATGGATCGCGGAAGTGCCGATCGAAGAGCGCTTTGCCTTGCTGATGCAGGCCAACTTCACCGCATTGGGCTTCAACGCCAGCATCAAGAAGTTGCCCTGGGCACTTTTTGCAGAGCAGGTCTCGAAACCCGAGAACACGCCACACATCTCGCAGTTGTTCGTCAACGCCGTCACCGGTGACCCCGACACGCTGCTGTATGGCATGTACCACTCGGGTTCAGCCGGCACCTGGCAGTCGCCTGAATACCTCAACGACGGCGAAGTCGACACGCTGCTCGATCAAGGCCGAACGGCAACTGACCCCGCTGCACGAGCCGACGCCTACAGCGCCTTGAACACGCGGCTCATGGCCATCGCGCCGACCATCTACGGTTACGATCGCCAATCGGTGTTTGCCGCCAGCACGCGCGTCAAGGTGCCCGCGTTGTCCGACCCCGCGCAAGCCTTCGGGCTCGACGGCATGGGATTCAGCTTCCGCTTGATGGAAGTCACCGAGTAAGCAAAGCCGATCGGGCCAGTGCTGCATATCCCGCAGCCTGGCCCCTCCTTTCAAACCATCCAACCCGATCCACACAGGAACGGGGGTATCGCTCCGAGAGAGGTGTTGCGTGATCGCGTTGACGCGCCTGATTGCCAAACGGCTGGCCACCGCGTCTCTGGTCTTGATCGGTGTGTCGATGCTGATCTTCGCCATTGCGCGTGTTATCCCGGGCGATCCTGCCCGCATCGCGCTCGGCCCCAACGCAACCAACGAGCAAGTCGCGAAGCTGCGCACCGAGCTGCGACTCGATGACTCTCTGCCCGCACAGTACGCGCACTTCGTCTCCGAACTGCTTCAGGGCAACCTCGGCGTATCGCTCTACACCAACCGCCCGGTGACCACCGACATAGCGCAGTTCCTGCCCGCAACGCTTGAGCTCGTGTTTGTCGCGGGCGCGCTCATGGTGCTGATCGGCTTGCCACTTGGCATGCTGTCAGCGCGTTTCGAGGGCAAGTGGGCCGACAACCTGATCCGCATCGTGTCCTTGCTTGGCGTGTCCGCACCGAGCTTCGTGTGGGCCGTTATATTGATGCTGCTGTTTGCCTTCTATCTTCCGCTGTTTCCGATTGCCGGACGCATCAGCGAACAATACGCAATCGATCCGGTGACAGGCTTCCTGTTGATCGACACCCTGCTCGCGGGCAAACCGTGGGCCTGGCTTGATGCCGCCTGGCACATCGCGTTGCCCGCCTTCGCGCTCGCGTTGTCGGGTATCGGACAAGCCGCGCGGTTGACCCGCGCCAACATGGTCGAGACCTACAACACGCCCTATATCGAAATGGCGCGCAGCTATGGCTTCAGCGAAGGGCGGATCGCGCGACGCTACGCCTTCAAACCATCACTGATCCCGTCACTGACCATCATCGGACTCGACTTCGCTGCCATGCTCGGCAACGCCTTTCTGGTCGAAGCGGTGTTTGCCTGGCCCGGACTCTCCCGCTACGGCGTGGCCGTGATCCTGCGCAAGGACCTCAACGCCATCCTCGGCACCGTGCTCGTGATCTCGGCGACCTTTCTCATCGTCAACATCCTCGTCGACCTGCTGATCGCCTGGCTCAACCCGCGCATCCGCCACGCGGAGCAGCAACCGTGAAACGCATCGTCGCCATTTTGCTGTTGAACCCCCTGTCCCTGCTCGGCCTGGTGCTCGTGTCAGCCGTTGTCTGCGGCGCGGTCTTCGCCGACTGGATAGCCCCCTTCCCCGAGCACCGCGGCGCGGTGGTCGACTTCTCGAATTTCAACCAACCACCGAACTGGCCCTACATCATGGGCACCGATCTCGTCGGCCGTGACATCTTCAGCCGCATCCTCTACGCCTACCGGATCTCGCTGCTGCTCGGTGTGGTGGTGTTGGTGATTGCAGTCCCGATCGGCGTCATCAGCGGCCTCGCCGCGGGCTACCTCAAGGGCTGGCCGAGTTTCGTGATCATGCGCATCACGGATGTCTTTCTCTCGATACCACCGCTGGTTCTCGCGATGTCGATGATGGGGCTGCTCGAGCCCACGCTGATCAACGGCATGCTCGCGGTCACCGCGATGTGGTGGCCGTGGTACACCCGCCTCGTCTACAACGTCACGCGCGCGGAGAAACAAGAGGGCTATGTCCTCGCCGCCGAGACCCTTGGCGCGTCGACGCCGCACATCCTGTTTCGCGAGATCCTGCCAAATTGTCTGCCGCCGATTCTGACCAAGATGACGCTCGACTTCGGATTCGTGATCCTGATCGCATCCTCCCTGTCCTTCCTTGGCTTGGGCGTACAACCCCCGACCCCGGATCTCGGCTCGATGGTGGCCGACGGCGCGAAATACCTGCCTGACTCCTGGTGGCTTACCGTATTCCCCGGGCTTGCCATATTGGTTGCGGTATTCGGTTTCAATCTGATCGGCGATGCGCTGCGCGACATTCTCGGGGCCGAATCGTGAGCGCACCGACACTGGCGATCGACAATCTCGACCTGAGCTTCAAGGGACTCCTGTCTCGAACCCAGGTGCTCCACGGCGTGACTCTGACCGTCGAGCCAGGGGAACGGGTCGCATTGGTCGGTGAATCGGGATCAGGCAAGTCCGTGCTCGCGCGGCTGGTGCTCGGCCTGCTGCAAGACCAACGCGGCGTCGAGGTCAGCGGCCGAATCGACTTTGCCGGCACCGAACTCGATCAATTGTCACGCACGGCTCGGCGGGCGTTGCGTGGCCGCGACATGTCGATGATTTTCCAGGACCCGACGTCATCGCTGAACCCGATGTTTACCATCGGAAATCAGTTCCACGAGGTGTTACAACGCCGCAAACCCAACCTCGGCTCCGATCAGGCACACGACACCGCACGCAGCTGGCTCGACCGGGTAGCCATTCCCGACACCGATCGCGTGCTCGCGTCTTACCCCTTCCAACTCTCAGGTGGCATGAACCAACGCGTGATGATCGCCATGGCGCTGGCCAACAACCCGTCGCTCTTGCTCGCCGACGAGCCCGGCACAGCACTGGACGTCACCGTCCAGGCCCAGACACTGGAACTGATGCGCAAGCTTGCAGAGGATGTCGGCACAGCCGTACTCTTCATTTCGCACAACCTCGGGGTGGTGCGCGAATTTGCCGACCGCGTGTACGTCATCCACCGCGGACATATCGTCGAGAGCGGCCAGACCGCTGACGTATTTGGCAACCCCGGCCATCCTTACACCCGAGCGTTACTGGCCGCCATTCCGCGCATCACGGGCGAGGGCATTCCCGACTTGCCCGAACAGATCGATCTCAGTCACCCACCCGTGCACCACAACACCGGATCAGCAGATCATGGCTGATTCCGTTCTCAGCGCCCACGGGCTTGGCAAGACTTTCCAGGTCGGCAAGCGGCACGTGGTTGCGCTGGCTGACATCGACCTGTCGCTCCGCCGTGGCGAGTGCCTGGCGGTGGTCGGCGAGTCCGGCAGCGGCAAGAGCACCCTGGCCAATCTGATCCTTGGCGTGCACACACCGACAACCGGCGAGATCCACCTCGACAACGCGGCACTGCCAGCGGAGCGGCAACTCACACACCGAAAGCGCATTCAACTGGTGCAGCAGAATCCGCTGTCCGCACTCAACCCCAAACGCAGCGTGCGGGCCTCGCTACGGCTGGCACTCGATATCCACGGCATCGGCACACCGCAAAGCCGCCACGATCGGGTTAACTCGCTGTTGAGCGATGTCGGGCTCGACCCGGCCCTCGCCGACCGCCGGCCCGCCGCACTGAGCGGCGGCCAACGGCAACGCGTCGCGATCGCCCGCGCGCTCGCACCCCAGGCCGACGTCATCGTGCTCGACGAACCGACCTCTGCCCTCGATGTACTGGTCCAGGCACGGGTGTTGGCTTTGCTCAACACACTGCGGGCGCAACACACGTTGAGTTACCTCTTCATCACCCACGACCTCGCCGTGGTCCGCAACGTTGCCGACCGCGTGGCGGTGTTCGAAAACGGCCGTCTGGTCGAATTGCAAACGACCTCCGACCTCTTCTCATGTCCAAAAGCCGACTGCACACAGCGACTGCTCGCAGCCGTGCCGGTGGTAAGCCCATCAGAGCTCGCGCTGCGGGATGCGCTCTCGAAAAGGAACGACCATGACGAACCGTGACCCCATGGCCGAAGCCATCGCGTCCACCCACAACCAACCGACGACCAGCTGGCGCGCGCTCGATGCGCTGGCTCAGCGCACAGTCGGGACAAAACTCTTCACCGCCATGACCTTTGATGCGCGCACCGGTCTCGCCAGCCGCGTCTACACCAATGACCCTGACAGCTACCCCGTTGCCGGCACCAAGCCGATCGAACACAACGCCTGGACGGCCCACGTGATTGAACAGGGCCGCACCTTTGTTGCCAACGACATCGCGGCCATCGCCGAGGTGTTTGGCGATTATGAACTGATCCAATCACTTGGTTGCGAATCAGTCGTGAACGTACCCGTATTCGCACACGGCGAGATGCTCGGCTCGATCAACCTCCTGCACGAGGCAGGCTACTACACCTCCGAGCGTGTTGCCGATGCCGAGGCATTGTCCTTGTCGGCCTGTGCCTGCTTTCTGTTTGCTCGCCAGTTGGCCCACACCGCCACTACCGATTCGATTGGAGACTCTCAATGACCACTCCCACACTGCGCGTTGCAACCGACGTCGGCGGTACGTTCACCGATCTGGTCTGCTTTGAGACCGACGCCGAGACTGGCCAGGCCCGCATCACGACTGCCAAGTCCGACACCACACCACCCAATTTCGAGCAGGGTGTGCTCAATGTGCTGAAAAAGGGCGGTGTCAACGCGGCCGACATCGGCTTCATCGCGCACGGCACCACGGTCGTGATCAACGCCCTGACCGAGCGCAAAGGCGTCAAGGTCGGACTGATCACCACCGCGGGATTCCGCGACACGCTTGAAATCGCGCGCGGCAACCGTCCGGACTTCTTCAACCTGCATTACCAGAAGCCTCCACCGTTCGTACCGCGCCATTTACGCCGAGAGTTGCCCGGCCGCATGAGCTACAAAGGCGAGGAGGCAACCCCACTCGATT
>CALDHJ010000555.1 GCA_937941555.1 uncultured Granulosicoccaceae bacterium
GTCCGCTCGACGACACGGTTGACGATTGGTCGGACGACCGCTTCTGGATCGAACTGCTTGCACGCCTGCCCGAACACTTGGCGGCAGACATCGTCACGGGGCCGTCAATAGAGAAATCGATTGCACCGCTACGCAGCTTCGTCTGCGAACCGATGCAGTGGGGCACGTTGTTTCTGGTTGGCGACGCCGCGCACATTGTCCCACCGACCGGCGCAAAGGGCCTGAACCTCGCGATATCAGACGTGCATTATTTGTCCCGCGGCATCATCCAGCACTACAAGTCCGGAGACAGCACCGGTCTCGACCAATACTCGGCCGTCGCCTTGCGCCGTGTCTGGGCCACGACCAAATTCAGCTGGCAGATGACCAATCTGCTGCACCGCTTCCCGGAAAATGACGCGATCGATATCCGACTGAAACAGGCGGAGTTCGAATTCCTCGCGAGCAACACAGCAGCCCAAGCCGCGCTGGGCAGCCAGTACGCAGGCATCCCCTATGAAGACTGACCGATCACCTCACGGTAGACTGTGAGCACCACTACTACCGCCTGACAACACCGCGAGCTCGACATGACCACACCCGGCTACCTGGCATGGCACGCCTCCCCGAAAAAACCGGATCACGTGTTACCGTCGGGTGCCTGTGACGCCCACTGTCATGTGTTCGGCCCGGCAGCGACCTTCCCCTTCGCAGCCTCCAGCACCTACGAGCCGGTCGATGCATCGGCTGATGACCTGTTCGCCTTGCACCGTCACCTCGGCATCGAGCGCTCGGTCATCGTGCAAGCGAGTTGCCACGGCACAGATAACGCCGCCATGGCCGACGCGCTGGTGCACGGTGGCGACGCCTACCGGGGTGTTGCAGTAGTGGCAGATACCGTTACCGAAACCGAACTGCAAGCACTTCACGATGTTGGCGTACGCGGCGTTCGATTCAATTTCGTGAAACGCCTCGGCGGCGGCAAACCGCTCGACTATTACAAGCCCATCATCGACAAGATCGCCGCTCTTGGCTGGAGCGTCGTGGTGTACCTTGAGGCTGCCGATCTCGAAGACCTTGCGCCGTTTCTGCGCCGCATGCCGGTTCCGGTCGTAATCGACCACATGGGCCGGGTGCCAGTTGAGGAAGGCACCACCTCAGGCAGCTACGCGCTGCTCGCCTCCCTGCTCGAAGACGAGGCATTCTGGGTCAAGATCAGCTGCCCCGAGCGCCTCTCGACACTCGGCCCTCCCTACTCCGACGTTGATGCTGTCGCACGCGGACTGCTCGCACACTGCCCCGACCGCATCCTCTGGGGCACGGACTGGCCTCATCCGAACATGAAATCCCACATGCCCGACGACGGCTTGCTGGTCGACCGCCTCGTCAGCGTGTGCGACAACGATGCCGCAATGCTGCAGCGTGTGCTGGTCGACAACCCCACCCGACTCTACTGGAGCTGACCCATGCGCACCGTCGCCGTTCGCCAGATACAACGGGCCGCCACCGAGACCGTCGATGCCTTTCGGACGGTCGGCGTTGCGACCGCACACGAAGCCCACGGCAGACAAGGCCTGCTAAAGCCCTACATGCGGCCGATCTATCCCGGCGCGCACACAGCCGGTAGCGCTGTGACCGTGTTGGCACAACCCGGTGACAACTGGATGATTCACGTCGCCATCGAGCTGTGCCAACCGGGCGATTTGTTGGTGGTCGCTTGTACCACCGACAACACCGACGGCATGTTCGGCGACCTGCTCGCAACCTCTGCGATGGCGCGGGGCGTGCGCGGGCTCGTGATCGACGCCGGCTGCCGCGATGTACGCGACCTGCAGACAATGGGTTTTCCGGTGTGGTCACGTGCCGTCAGCGCGAAAGGCACCGTCAAGAACACTCTCGGTTCGGTCAATGTGCCGGTCGTGTGCGCCGGGCAACTGATCAACCCAGGCGATGTCATGGTGGCCGACGACGACGGCGTGGTGTGCGTGCCGCGCACGGACGCCGCAAACGTGCTCGAGAAATCGCATGCGCGTGAGGCACTTGAAGGCGACAAGCGCGAGCAATTGGCGGGCGGTGTTCTGGGGCTCGACATGTACAACATGCGCCCCGGCCTTGAAGCCGCCGGCTTCGAGTACGTTGAAACGCTCGACGACCTGAACCGATAGGACACCCACATGATCATTGACTGCCACGGCCACTACACCACCACCCCGCCGGGTGTTGGTGCCTACAGGGACGCCCAGAAAGCCGCCCTGGAGAGCGATCCGAATCACGTCGGCGAAAAAGGCAGGATGGCGGTATCCGATGATGAGATTCGCGAGTCCATCGAATCCAACCAACTCAAGCTCCAGCAGGAACGCGGCACCGACCTCACTATATTCTCGCCACGCGCAAGCTGGATGGGTCACCACATCGGCAACGAACACACGAGCCGATTCTGGACCGAACATCAAAATGACATCATCCGCCGGGTGTGTGACCTCTTCCCACGGAATTTCGCGCCGGTAGCGCAACTGCCGCAATCGCCGGGCGTTGCCCCCGAGAAATCCGTTGCCGAGATCGACCGCACGGTCGGCGAGATGGGGTTCATCGGCATCAACCTCAACCCCGACCCCTCGGGTGGCTGGTGGAATGGCGTCTCACTCGCCGACCGCGCCTTCTACCCGATCTACGAGAAGATGGTCGAGTACGACATCCCGGCGATGATCCATGTCAGCGCCGCCTGCAACCCGGTGTTCCACACCACCGGCAGCCACTACCTAGGCGCCGATACCACCGCCTTTCAGCAGCTGATGATGTCTGACGTGTTCAGCGATTTTCCCACGCTCAAGGTCATCATCCCCCACGGCGGCGGTGCGGTGCCCTACCACTGGGGACGGTTTCGCGGACTGGCGCAGGACCGCGGCTTGCCGACACTGGACGAGCTGGTGCTGAACAACGTCTACTTCGACACCTGCGTCTATCACCAAAGTGGCATCGACCTGTTGCTCAAGGTCATCCCGGCCAAGAACATTCTCTTCGCCTCGGAGATGATTGGCGCCGTTCGTGGAATTGATCCCGAGAGCGGCCACTTTTTCGACGACACCAAACGCTATATCGACGCGAGCGACCTGAGCGACGCCGACAAGAGCCAGATTTTCGAAGGCAACAGTCGCCGCGTGTTCAGCCGACTGACCACGGCATGACCTGGGCAACCGGCGAGGGTATCCGCTGCACATGGATCCGCGGCGGCACCAGCAAGGGCGCTGTGTTCCTCGCCGAAGATCTGCCCGCCGACACGGCACAACGCGACGCGCTGTTGCTCGCGATCATGGGCAGCCCCGACCCACGGCAAATCGACGGTATCGGCGGTGCCGACCCCCTGACTTCCAAGGTGGCGATTCTGTCGCCGCCATCGCGGGGCGATGCCGACTTCGACTATCTCTTCCTGCAAGTGTTCGTCGACAAACCCGTCGTCACTGACGCGCAAAACTGCGGCAACATCCTCGCCGGCGTAGTCCAGTGTGCCATCGAGCGCGGGTTGATCACGGCACGCGATGAACGCACGCTCGCGAAAGTCCACATGCTCAACAGCGCGCAGGTGGCCGAGGTCGAGGTTATGACACCCGGCGGCCAAGTCACTTGGTCAGGCGACGCTACGATTGATGGCGTGCCCGGCAGCGCCGCACCGGTGTTGCAAAACTTCCCGGAGGCGGCCGGCAGCAATTGCGGCGCACTGCTCCCAACCGGCAATGCGCTGGACACCCTCGAAGGGGTGGAGGCCACACTCGTCGACAACGGCATGCCCGTGGTGGTGGTGCGCGCCCGGGATTTCGGCATCACCGGATCGGAAACGCGTGACACTCTCGACGCCCACACCGAACTCAAGGCTCAACTCGAACGCGTGCGCCTCGCCGCCGGCCCCCTGATGAATCTCGGCGACGTGAGCGAGCAAAGCGTGCCGAAGATGACTCTCGTGTCCGAGCCGCTGCAGGGTGGCAGCATCAACACGCGCACCTTCATCCCGCACCGCTGTCACGCCTCGATCGGCGTGCTCGGCGCGGTCAGCGTGGCGACAGCCTGCGTGATCGAGGGCAGTGTCTGCGCCGGCCTCTCGGCGCCACCGACCGACGACGGCACCGTCTCGGTCGAACACCCGATTGGCGAGGTGTCTGTCGTCATGCACGCAACCGCCGCTGACGGGGCGCTGGAGATCTCCAAGGCGGCAGTGTTGCGAACAGCGCGAAAACTGTTCGAGGGCACCGTGTACCCTCCCGACTCAGGCTGACACGCGGCATCGAATCATGACTGAACACACGCTCGGCGTTCTCGGCACCGGCCATTTCGCGTCATACACCATCAAGGCGTTGCGCAACGGTGGATATGACGGCGACATTCTACTGTCACCGCGCAATGCAGCCTATGCGGCAGCACTCGCAAAACACCACCGCTGCACCATCGCCGACGACAACGCGGCGGTTGTCGAAAGCGCCGACACGCTTCTGCTGTCAGTGCGGCCAAATCAGCTGGACAGTGTGCTATCGGGCTTGCATTTTCGAGCTGATCAAACCCTGATCTCCTCGCTCGCCGGCGTTACGGTTTCGGCGCTTCGAGAGAAGGGCCTGCCCGAGAACACCGTTCGCATCATGCCGTCGAGTTTTGTCGAGGCGGGTGACGCCGTCTTTCCCCTTTACCCGCGCCACGATGCGGTCGAGCAGTTCTTCACCGGCGCCGGTCGGGTTGTGGTCTTTGATGACGAGGCCGCGTTCGAGCAGTCTGTTCTGGTTGCCTGTGCCTACGCCTGGGGTTACGACCTGCTCGCCGGGCTCACGGATTGGTTTGTCAGTAAGGGTTGGCCCGAAGACCTCGCTCGCGACATGGTTGTGCGTCACCTGCGCGGCACCACCACCTATGCGCTCGCCCATCCCGATGTGCCGCTCTCAACCATCCTCGACACCATCGCGACCGACGGCACCTTCACCAAGCAGGGTCTCGACCACTTGCGTGATCGGGACGCGCTGACGCCCTGGACTGAAGCGCTCGACCAATTGGATGCCGCGCTCAAGCCCGACTGACCACCGGGCCAAAGAGCGCAGTCGCATTGCGCTGTGCGTGCGCGCGCAGTTGCTCTGTGCTGACACCGCGCAATTGCGCCATCAAGTCCACCGTCTCGATCAGGTAGGCGGGCTCGTTGCGCTCACCACGGTGAGTTGCGGCGGGCTGATCGGGCGCATCGGTTTCAAGAACCCATGCGTCATCTGGCAACCGCGCAACGATGCCGCGCAGTCGCTTTGCGCGTTCGTGTGAGATCGAACCGCCGATGCCGAGGTGGAAGCCGAGATCGATCAATTTACAGGCCTGTTGCCAACTGCCCGAGTAGCTGTGCACCACGCCGCGTGTTGCGCCACCGCGGCGAAGCCGCTGCGTCACCTGATCAACCGCCTTGCGCGCGTGTACGATCAAGGGCAACCCGTGGTGCACCGCCAGCTGAATCTGGCCGTCAAAGAGGGCGAGTTGCCGGGTCTCTGATTCGGGTGGATTTCCAACGTAGTCCAGACCGCATTCACCCACACCCACCGCGGGATGAGACTGCAGCCACTGATCAAGTCTGTCCAACACACCCTCACCGTGATCAGCGAGGTAACAGGGGTGCAGCCCATAAGCTGCAACACTGTTGGCCACAGCCGACACCGTCTGCTGCACGCGAGGCCAGTGTGCCTCTGCAACCGAGGGCACGACAAAGCCCGAGACTCCCACGCTGCGTGCCCTCGAGACCACAGCCTCCCGATCGTCATCAAAGACCGGGAAATCCAGATGAATGTGGGTATCGATCAGGGACACGGATTCGGCGACTCAGCGTGAATGCGACCGATTGCCTTGCGTACCTCGGCGGGCAACGTGATGCTTGCGGCGGCCACGCTCTGCCGCAACTGGGCCTCGTTACTGACCCCGATCACGGCTGTCGTGACTTCCGGTCGGGATAGCACCCAGGCAAGTGCCATGTCGGCGGGTGCAAGTCCGTGCTTCTCGGCAAGCTCACAGTATTGCTCAGTCGCGGCGCGGCCCGCCGGCGTGGTGTAGCGGTCGTAGTAGTCAGGCCAGCGACCCAGGCGCGACGCCTCGTGCGCCGGCCCCTGCCGGTGCTTGCCACTCAACACACCGTCGCACAATGGGGCGTAGGCCATCAAACCGATGGCCTCGCGGTGCAGCACTTCTCCCAAGCCGATCTCGATTACGCGGTTGAGCAGACTAAATGGATTTTGCAGGCTTGTCACTCTCGTGAGGCCGTGTTGTTTGGCCAACGCGAGGTAGTGCATCAGGCCCCAGGGTGTCTCATTGGATACCCCGATGTGCTGCACAAGCCCCTCATCCTGTAACTCACTCAACGCTTCGAGAGTGTGCAGGATCGGAGTGGCGCCTTTGTCTTCTCGCGGGGCGTAGCCCAATCGACCAAAGTAATTGGTGCTGCGCGCGGGCCAATGCACCTGGTAAATGTCGACCTTGTCAATCTGCAAACGGCCTAGGCTCGCGTTCAGCGCCTCACGAATCTGCTGGCGAACGAGCTGCGGACCGCCGCGGAGATAGCGCAGTTTGGCCGCCGGGCCACTCACCTTGGATGCCACAACTACCTGTTGGCGTGGCACACGCTGCAACCACTGCCCGAGGACACGCTCGCTCTCGCCCTGAGTCGCTTCGCGCATCGGCGACGTGTAGCTCTCGGCCGTATCAAAACAGTTGATGCCGCCGGCAAATGCGATGTCGAGCAGATCGTGGGACCGACCTGCATCGACCTGCTCGCCGAAATTCATGGTGCCAAGGGTCAGAGCACTGACATCGGGGCCATGTGCACCAAGTGGCCGTTTGCGCAAAGGGGTTCTCGATCAGATCAGCCCGCGCCCCGGATCTGCCGACGGCCCGACGCAATCAGGGCCATCAGAGACACGTCAATCGATCAGCAGCGTGAGCACACTGGTGTGGTTGAATCGGCGTCCATTATAGACATCCCCATCCGAGCGGTATCCGATCAGCGGAAACTGACCGAGGGCGGCTCGAATTGCCGCGAGTTCGGTGCCGGCCGAGCCGTGGGGAATCTGGCTGCCGATGAACACCCCGGCGCGGATGGTCCGGCCTCGCGTTCGCTCAACGGCCTGCAACAACATGTCATCGAAATGCCGCCAGGCAGCATCCCCGTCTCGTCGGTAGAAACGCAACTCACCGCTGAGCGCGATGCTTTCACCAACTTTGAAAGAGCGCCTGACGGGATCAATGGCGAGAAATTCGGCTGGCAGATACTCGATAGCCCCCTCACCTGCCGCAAAGGCCGGGCAAATGTAGTTCATCAGACGATCCAGGTCACGGCTGAGCAACTCACCCGCTTCCTCAAACAGCACATCCAGCGCGGGCCGATTGTCGATCTCGAAGATCTCACCACCCGCCATGCGCGTGATCACCCGCGGCAGGCCCACCGGTGAACACCCCAGAGCGCGGCCGCTGAATACGTCAATGTCGCGACCAAACAACACGCCCGACACGCCACCGCTGATCACGCTTACCGCCACTTGCAAGCCCGGTTGCCGGCGGCCCATCAACCCACCGATCAAGGGCAGTTTGCCGAGATATTGGCCCAACTCTCCGATCATGTCAGGTGTCATCGGGTTTGCCGCGTCGCCGTGCACCAGGGCGCCGCTTGTGCCATTGCGTCGGCGCCATCCCTGAATACTGGCGAGACGCCCGCTCAGGCTCTTGCGCACACCCGCGAGAATGCGGAACTGATCAACTGCCACGTCACCGACCATCAAGGCCATCGCCGGCGCATCACGGTGCTCGGCACAACCCGCCATGACCGTGTCGACCGTCGCACCGATCCAGTTCACCCGCGGCATGGCGCGTTGCAGTTGCTCGAGCAGCGAGTCGAATTCGTCTATGAGGGATGATGAGAGGTACACCAAACCCAGGGTCGCTTGCTCCGGCGCGCACTCGAGCTGGCCAAGGCAGTCGAGCAACATGCGCGACACACTGTCTCCCGATGCGTGTGCTACGGCAAATTCGCCTAGGGGGGATCCTTTCTCTAAGGACCGGAGCACCGGGTCAACGGACGCCACGTTCTGCATGGGGAGACGAGCTCGGATTACGTAAGTGTGACGCAAGTCTACCGAGACGATTCCGGGTCAACGCGAGACACAGTCCACACTCTGACGGCACCGCATCCGGACGGGCCGAACTTCAGGGAGTCGCTGACTCAGGAATGACACTGTGTATACGGACGGTGGGTCAGACCTGATCAAGTCTCAGGTCGAAACACGGGCAAAGACGAGATCCTTCACTCGGTGGCCGAGCTTCAGCCCCCGCTTCTCGAACCGGGTCTGCAGACGATAGGCCGGTCGCTCAGCACTGCAACCGGTCCCGGCCGTGTTGCGGAAATGGGGACAATCCCCAACGGCTTCGTGAATCCATTCCGCGTAGGGCTCCCAATCGGTCGCCAGATGCCAAACGCCGTCGCCAGTGAGCACACCGGCGACAACGTTGGCGAAATCGCGATTCACCAGTCGGCGCTTGTTGTGCCGTTTCTTGTGCCACGGATCCGGAAAGAGCACCAGCAGCCGGGCAACGCTAGAGGCGGGCAAGCGATCACGCAACGCCACTACGGCATCCTGTTCGAGCACCCGCAAGTTGCTCAGTTGTTCTTCCTGCATACGGTGCAGGCAGTGCCCGACACCCGGGCGGTGCACTTCGATACCGATGAAATTGATCTCGGGCATCGACGCCGCAAGTGCCACCAGGCTTTCGCCGTTGCCGAATCCGACCTCAACCCACAGCGGCGCGTCACGGCCGAAGAGTGATTCGGGCTCGATCGGGCTGTCGTCAATCGGGATGCCAGCAGTCGGGTAGAGCGTGTCGAGTGCCCGCTCCTGTGAGGCTGTCAGTCGGCCACCGCGCAACACGTAGCTGCGCACCGCGCGCGGTTCGAACGGTTTTTCAGGGATTCGGGAATCGGACACGGCCAGCCGGCACTCGGGAAAAGGAGCCTAGATTACCGCGTCCGTCGGCCTGTTGTCAGGCCGTCTGACACCTGCTCAGGCGATACGCCGCTTGGCGTCACCTGCCTGAAAACACTTCTCGAGCAATTCATCGAGCTCGCGCAAGCCGAGGCCGTTTCGTCCGAGCCGCGTTATGAGCACCGAGTCGTCGACAAGCTGTACACGGTTTCCGTTGACGTCGACCGGCAGGTACTCCGCTGCAACCCGGCAGATGTCACCGAGCTGAATCGCCTGCGACAAAGTCGGCTTTCCCGTTGTTGCGAGTTCGACGGCCTTGATCAACTTGGGGTCCATGCGCGCCTGGATCAGGACCAACTCGGTCACCAGCCCCTTGAGCAGCGACACGGTTTGATCCAGTTTCTCGGCCTGTTCGAGCTGCTCGGCCTGCTCCGGGTCAACGACCAGCAAGGTGGCCACACCCGCGGCACTCAAAAGCCCGGCCATTTCGGCACGCTGCGGGTCAACGTCTTCAATCTTCTCGGCAATCAGGCGACAGAACTGCCCCACACTGCGCATGTAATCGTTGGCTTGCATCAGGCGCGCATTCAAGGCGCTTCCCGCCTCGGGCCACGCACACTGCGCAACGGCCTGCTTCAAATACGTGATCAGGTATTCGGGGTTCACGTCCGCAACGGCTTCTTCGAGCCGGGTCACACCGAGTTTTGGCGGATTCTCGGAGGTCAACACCGCGCTCGCCAGGTGCAGCGTCAGCGAGGTGTCATGGCGCAACATATCCGAGAGCATTTCTCGGTCGGTGACACCGCCTTCGAGCGCCTTGATCATGCGTGCAGCTGAACTCGGGTTCAGCGGCACCGGCAAGGTCCGCGCGGTGTAGGCCTTGACGATTTTATCGAACAGAGGCTGTACGTCAGCTTCGATGTCGATCTCCTGCACCAGCGTCGATGACGCAATCTGCTGATTCATCAACACCGAGAACTGCTTGCGGTCCACGCGCAGCAGTTGTGAATCTTCCAGCACAATCACTTCGGATGGTCGCGGACTGCGGTCGAACAGGGCGGGCTGTCCGTCCTGGCGAGAGCGGATCGTCTCCGTGACACCATCGTGTGTCTTCGACTGCACTGACCCACTGACCAGAAACACCATCCAGCGGTGCTCATCAGCGCCGAGCAGCTGTTGGCGTTTGGTCATGGAAAACGCGGTCGCACCGCGTGCCAGCTGCGCCAAATGGGCATCGCTCAGATTCTGCAGCGGATCAAAGCGTTTAAGCGTGTCGACCAGCAAATCAAGATCGGTGTTCGATTGCGACATTCGGGGCTCCTGTGCACCAGAAACGGCGCGACATTCGGACGTCGCGCTGACAGTACAAGGATCAAGCAACAAGCTCGCCAACAGTCACGCAAATACGCCCGCAGGTCCGTGGCCCCCTGTGCTCAGGTCAGCTTGCCGTCACTGCCGAGCCGCCGCAGCGGCCGTGGAATGGCGAACTGCACATTCTCTTCGATACCCGAGGCCTCCTCCACCAATGAGGCACCAAGCTCCTGCAATCGGGAAACCACTTGTTGAACTAGCACCTCCGGTGCTGAC
>CALDHJ010000556.1 GCA_937941555.1 uncultured Granulosicoccaceae bacterium
CTCGACCGGACACACCTGGGCGATGCTCATTACCTACGGCGTCTGGCACGGTGCCCCGTTTGCCTTCGTGGTGTTGTACGCGGGCTTGCAAACCCTGCCCAAGGACCAGCTTGAGAGCGCCATGATCGACGGCGCCTCGCGGTGGGAACAGGTGCGCTACGTCGTGGTACCGCACCTGATGCCGCTGATCACCTTCGTGACCTTGATGCAGATCATGGATAACTTCCGCGTCTTCGAGCCGATTGTGGGCTTCAGCGCGGAGGCCCACGCGACAACCTTGTCGTGGATCATCTACAACGACCTCGGCGGCGAGACCCGTCAGCTGTCGGCGGCGGCGACCACATCGGTGATTACCATCATCGGTGTCGGCATCTTGCTGTCGCCTGTGCTCGTGCGCAGTTGGCGCGATTTTCAGGAGAAACACTGATGGCGACGTCTGCTGCGGAACGCCGCTCGCCGCTTGGCTGGTTGTTGCTGCGTGGGACCGTCCTTCTCTGGTTGTTCATTGCGCTGTTCCCGTTTTTCTGGACGGCCTGGGGCTCGTTCAAGGTCGAGCTCGACTTTTTCTCAATCGCCAACTGGATGGATGCGATCACCGGTCCGCGCACCGAGGCCACGCACGGCGGCCCCTTCACCGGCGCGGGCTACCACGGTGCTTGGATCGAAGAGGGCTTCTGGCGCGCGGCGCTCAACACCGCCATCGTGTGCTTTTTCACCGTGTGCATCTCGCTTACGATCGGCACGCTCGGCGGCTACGCGCTGTCGCGCTCGGGTTTCCGCTACGCGTTCTGGTTGCTGATTGCCGCCTTGATCTTCCGCGCCATGCCGCCGATCACGCTCGTCTCGGGTTACCTCTTGCCATTCTACGAGTGGAATCTCTGGGGGAGGCTGTCAACGACCGTCATCGTGTTGGTGGCCATCAACCAGCCGTTCACGCTCTGGATGTTGCACAGCTTTTTCCAGAAGATTCCGAAAGAGCTCGACGAAAGCGCCAAGGTCGACGGCTGCACCCAATTTCAGGCGTTCCGCCACGTGATTATCCCGGTGATGTGGCCGGGTGTAATCACCACGGGGCTTTTCAGCTTTCTGCTCGCCTACAACGATTTTGCCGTCACCGCGATGTTGCTCGAGCGCGAGAACCGCACCATGGTGCCGCAGATCGCAGCCTTCCTCGGCACCACCTACACCGAGGGGCAGATCATGTTCGCCGTGGCCGCGAGCGTGTCGGCGATGGTGCCGCTCTTCTTTCTCGTGATGTTCTTCCAACGCCAGATTGTCAGCGGCCTCACCGCTGGGGCGGTGAAAGGGTGATGAGCACTATGGCCTTCAACAGCACGCACAAGCTCCGTCGCAGAAAGCCCGCAATCGGCGCTGCGTATGGCGGACAAACTCCAACAGCTGTGTCCGGCGTGCAGCACAAACTCTCTGGGAGCGGCTCCGTGAGCCGCGATCTGTTTTGCGGGGCCCAGCCACGATGAAAGGCGCGCGACCGGAGCAGGTGATAATGAGTCGCTACACGAAATCGGCAATATCCGAAGATACCCGCCAATACGGTTCGCGAATGACCGTTGTGGTCGCCAGCGGAATGGCAACGTGAGCGACAAGACGGTGTTCCGCCGCCTGTGTGAGGCCTCCATGCGGCCTGCATCGCGCGTGGCGCATGCGGCGCGTGACGAGTTTTACAGCCCGGATGCGCAGATTCACGTGGTGCATCCCTTCAATACCCTTCAAGGTCCGGATGCGCTTCACAATGAGGTACTCGCACCCCTGTGTGCAGCATTCGATCACCTGCGACAGAGCCGCTACATCGCATTTGCCGGCGAGTTTGAAGAGCAGCACTGGGTCACCGGCACCGGCTACTTCAGCGGCCTGTTCAAACGCGACTGGCTTGGCATCAACGCTACAGGCGAACTCGCCCACTTGCGCTTTGGTGAGTTTCACCGAATGCAGAATGGCAGGGCCGTCGAGAGCTACCTCTACCTCGATATCCCCGAACTCATGATCGCGACTGGGCAGTGGCCCATTGCGACCGGGCCAGGGTTGCGCCGTGGCTATACCGCCTATCTGCCAGGTCCGTTGACGCAAGACGGTTTGCAGTGGCACGACAATGACGCCGCACGAAGTGCGTCGTCTTGTGCGCTGGTCACTACGATGTTGCAAGCGCTTGCGACCGAGGACCAGGCTTGGCGTCCTTTCTGGCACGACGACATGCTCTGGTACGGACCGGCGGCATTCGGCAGCTTTGCAGGGCTTGAAGCCTTCGCCGATTTTCAGGTGCCGTTCGAGAACACCTTCAGCGAGTGGATCGGTGGGTCGGTCGTAGGTAGCCAAACCCGACACTTTGCCCGCTTTGCCGACGGTGACTACATCTGTTCCGGGGGCTGGCCGTCGCTGAACATGGTGCAGGCAAAGCCGTTTCTCGGGCAGCCGGTTTCAGACAAACGTCTGACAATGCGGGTGTCCGATTGGTGGCGCCGAGACGGCGACAAGCTCGCCGAGAACTGGGTCTTTGTGGATATCCCGCATTTCTTGTTGCAACTCGGGTACGACGTGCTGGGTCAGGAGTCTGTGGCATGAAAGGTTCACGGCCCGAGCAGGCGGCACTGAGCCGCGACACTGATCTATCAAAGACCGAGGACACGCGGCGCGTGATCGAGGGCATGGTCGACGGCTTGAACGACCACCGCATTGCCGACATCGGCGACTTCTTCAGTGAAACCTTTCGCTGGATGGGCAACGCCGGGTGTGGCACCAAGAACGGATTGCGCGAGTTTCAGGACAACTGGCAGAAGCCGTTTCAGGCGGCCTTCTCGGACAAGGTCTGCATCGACGAGGCCCGGCTTTACATGGGCGAGTGGGCGGCCGCTTTCGGTCGCCAGGAAGCCGTGCACAGCGGCACGTTCATGGGCGTCGAGCCGAGCGGCAAACGCGTCGACATCCGCTACATGGATTTCTGGAAGGTGGTCGATGGCAAGATCGTCGACAACTGGGTCATGGTCGATTTCCCGCACGTGCTGGCGCAGCTCGGTGTGGACGTCTTCAACGGCGAAGGGTGGGAGGCTTTTGATCGTGGCGAGCGCGATGCACCCGCCCCGAGTGCCCCACAATCCGGAGAGCTGTCATGACTCGCATCGCCGTCGTCGGTGATTTCGCTGAATCGGTCACGGCGCACGTCGCGATCAACGCCTCCTTGAGTCAGCTTGCGCGTGCTGCAGAAGGGGGCATCGCGCACGACTGGATCGCCACACCCGCGGCCGAGACCGCCGACTTTGCCGCGTTCGACGGCATCTGGTGCACACCGGCGAGTCCCTACACGTCCGAAGCTGGCGCGTTGCGCGCGATCGCACACGCGCGCACCACCGGCACACCGTTTTTCGGCAGTTGCGGTGGCTACCAACACGCCGTGCTCGAGTATGCGCGGACCGAACTTGGCCTGGTCGATGCCGACAACACCGAAGTCAACCCCGACACCCCGACACCGCTGATCAGCGGGTTGAGCTGTGCACTGGTCGAAGTCAACGACGGTGTGCGTCTGCTCGATGACAGCCGGGTCGCCGCACTGGTTGGCGCCGGCCAACTCGAGGCCGCCTACCACTGCAGCTACGGTGTGAACCGTGCGTATCTGTCCCGTTTTGACGGATCAGACCTGGTGTTCAGCGGCTTTGATGCCGACGGCGATCCCCGTGTCTTCGAACACCGAAGTCATCCCTTTTTCATCGGCACCGCATTCCAACCCGAGCGCGCTGCGCTCGACGGTGAGCCGCACCCCATCGTGTCGGCGTTTGTCGCGGCCTGTCAGGTCTATCAAGCGGATCGCTCCGCTCAGCCGGAAGTGAAGAACCCATGATCGAATCCCTCAAGCGTGGCAAGTCCGAAGTCGAGCGCGCGGACGACGACGCAAAAGTGCAGACGGTGGTCAAAGACACCCTGGCGGCGATCGAAAACCGCGGCGACGCTGCCGTGCGCGAGCTGGCGATCACCTTCGACAAGGATGACCGCGCGAGCTACCGGCTGTCGGAGAGTGAGATCGAGCGGTTGGTGGCGAAGGTCAAACCGCGCGACCTCGACGACATCCACTTTGCGCAAACGCAAGTCCGTCAGTTTGCCGAAGCACAACGCAAATCGATGACCGACATCGAAGTGGAGCCGATGCCCGGTGTGATCCTCGGACACCGCAATATTCCTGTGCAATCGGTCGGGTGCTACGTGCCGGCGGGCAAGTTCCCGATGGTGGCCTCGGCGCACATGTCGGTCGTGACGGCGAAGGTCGCCGGCGTGCCGCGCATTGCCGCCACCACTGCGCCGTTCCAGGGCGAGCCGAACCCGGCGGTGGTGGCCGCGATGCACCTCGGCGGCGCGCACGAGATCTACTGCCTTGGCGGCATCCAGGGGGTTGGCGCACTTGCGCTCGGCACCGAGACCATCGCCCCGGTTCACATGTTGGTCGGTCCCGGCAATGCTTTTGTAGCCGAGGCAAAACGGCAGTTGTTCGGCCGAGTGGGGATCGACCTCTTCGCCGGCCCGACCGAGACCATGGTGATAGCGGACGACACGGTGGACGGTGAAATGTGCGCAACCGATCTCCTCGGCCAAGCAGAACACGGCTACAACTCGCCTGCGGTGTTGGTGACCAATTCGCGAAAGCTCGCCGACGACACCCTCGCCGAGATCGATCGCATTCTCGAGATTCTGCCGACTGCCGAAACCGCGTCGGTCAGTTGGCGTGACTACGGCGAAGTGATTCTGTGCGACAGCTACGATGAGATGCTAGAGGTCGCCAACGACATCGCTAGCGAACACGTGCAGGTCATGACCGATCGGGACGACTGGTTCCTCGACAACATGCACAGCTACGGCGCACTCTTTCTCGGCCCGCGCACCAACGTCGCCAATGGCGACAAGGTGATCGGCACCAACCACACATTGCCCACGCGCAAGGCCGGTCGCTACACCGGTGGGCTCTGGGTGGGCAAGTTCCTCAAGACCCACAGCTACCAAAAAGTTCAGACCAACGAGGCTGCGGCGTCGATAGGTGAATACTGTTCGCGCCTGTGCATGCTCGAGGGTTTTGTCGGTCACGCCGAGCAGGCCAACCTGCGCGTGCGTCGCTACGGTGGCCGCAACATTCCCTATGGTGAGGCAGCCGAATGATGGAGCAGCGGGTCAGCCTGATCACACTGGGTGTCGAGAACGTCGAGCGCGCCGGTGTGTTCTACGAATCACTGGGCTGGAAAATCACGGCGGGTGAGGGCGGCATTGTCGTATTCGATCTGATCGGTTGCACGCTCGGACTCTATGCCCGCGCCGATCTCGAAGCCGAAACTGGCTTGTCGCTGCCAGTCGGCTCGGGTGCGATGTCGCTTGGCCACAACGTGCGGGAAAAAGACGATGTCGCACGGGTGCTGGCGCGCGCTGACGCCGCAGGCGGCACCGTCGTGAAGCCGGCACAAGACGTGTTCTGGGGCGGTCATCACGGCTACTTCCAAGACCCGGATGCCCACCTCTGGGAGGTGGCGTTCAATCCCTTTGCGCCGCTGGCGCCCGACGGTGCGTTTCGCTGGAGCGGGTACGCCCCGAGCGGGGATGCCCCGAGCGGGTAGGCCATCCTGATATGCAATGGATGTCGGAGTTGACGTGAATTCAGACCGTCACGCTGAGCACAAGGCGCTGCTCGCACCGCTGCGGGCTGCGATGAGCGAGTTCGACTCCAATACCGTGCGTGCCGAACTGGCGGCTATCGTGGCGTCGGATGCGAACATTCGGCTCAGCGAGCCCTTTGGCACGGTGCACGGTCCGGGTGAGTGGCTGCAACAGGCCTACGCGCCACTGTTACAGGCCTGGCCCGATCTCGAGCGGCGCGACTGGATCGTGGTGGCAGGCGCCGATGAAGACGGCGCGGACTGGGTGGGGTGCGCTGGCCATTACCTTGGCACCTTTGCGGCGCCCTGGCTCGATATTCCGCCAACCGGCCACGTTGCCGCAATGCGTTTCCACGAGTTCTACCGCTTCGAAAACGGACAGGTCGTCGAGGTGCAGGCGATTTGGGATGTGCCAGAAGTGATGCAGCAGGCCGGTGCCTGGCCGCTTGCGCCCGCACTGGGCCGCAGTTGGCAGGTGCCGGGTCCGGCCACGCAGGACGGACTGGTCGACCGTGTCGCCAACGCCGAGGCCAGCGCTGCAAGTCGCGAGCACGTGATCGGCATGTTGACCGACCTCTGCCGTCACCCCGGTGAAGGCGGACCGGAGGTCATGAACCTCGAGCGCTGGTGGCACCCGCGCTTCAACTGGTACGGGCCGGCTGGCATCGGTACGGCACGCGGCATCTCGGGCTTTCGCCACTGGCATCAGATTCCGTTTCTCGCCGCGATGCCCGATCGCTCGCAACACCCGGCGGGCACGTCGTGCCATTTTTTCGCGGAAGACCAGTATGTCGCGGTCACCGGGTGGCCGAACATGGCGCAGACCCTGTCCGCCGCGGGTTGGCTCGGTCTGCCGCCGACGGGGCAGCGCATCACCTTGCGCAGTCTCGATTTCTGGCGCCTGGAACGCGGCCTCATTCGGGAGAACTGGGTGCTGGTCGACCTGCTCGACCTCTACACTCAACTGGGCATTGATGCCCTCGGCCGGATGCGCGAATTCAACAAGGCGCGCACCGGATTCTCAGACACGACAGGAGTGGCCCTCGCGTGAGCAGTCTGACGCCATTACCCAAGACGCCGAGTTTCCGACTCGACGGAAAACGGGCGTTGATCACCGGTGCGAGCTCCGGTATCGGTCTCGCCTCTGCAGTGGCGCTCGCGGAGGCCGGCGCCGAGGTCGTGCTATTTGCACGCGGTGAAGCGCGGTTGCGTTCGGTCTGCGATCAATTTGTCGAGGCGGGGTTCTCGGCCAGTTGCACGGCCGTTGATATCAGCGACACCGAGGCGACCGCCAACGCGATCGCAGACAATGGATCGTTCGATATTCTCGTCAACGCGGCTGGCCTCGCGCGCCACAGCCCGGCCGTCGAGACCGACCCGTCCGACTTCGATGCCGTGTATGACGTCAATGTGCGCGGCGCCTACTTCATCAGCACCGCAGTCGCGCGCGGCATGATCGAGCGCGCGACGGGTGGATCAATCATCCACATCAGTTCGCAGATGGCGCACGTGGGTGGCATCGATCGCGCGGTGTATTGCAGCAGCAAGCACGCGATCGAGGGCTTCGTGAAATCCATGGCGATCGAATGGGGGCAACACCGTGTCCGGATCAATTCGGTCTGTCCGACCTTCGTGCGCACGCCACTGACCGAACAGACTTTCAGTCGCCCTGAGCGGGTGAAGTGGATCGAGGAGAAAATCAAACTCGGCCGGGTCGGGGAGGTGGAAGACCTGATGGGCCCGGTGCTGTTTCTCGCGAGTGAGGCCTCGGCCATGGTGACCGGCACCTCGCTGCTCGTCGACGGCGGCTGGACGGCCGACTAATGTCTGACGGGCAATGCAATCGCCGCTCATTGAGCGGCTCCCACAGAATCGATGTACGTCAGCCCCTGTGGGAGCGCCTCCGCGAGGCGCGATTTTGCTCACCCACTGCACTGGAGGCCAGTCATGGCCGGTAACCGCGTCACGGCCGAGCAGGTCGCGCGCCATGCCGGCGTCAGCCAGTCGGCGGTCTCGCGGGTGTTCACCCCCGGTGGCAGTGCCTCGCCCAACACCGTGCAGCGGGTGCAGGCGGCCGCCGCCGAACTTGGCTACCGGCCGAACGTGCTGGCGCGCTCACTCAAGGCCGGTCGCTCGCGCATGATCGGCATCGTGGTCGCTTACCTCGACAACCCGTTCTATCCCGACGCGCT
>CALDHJ010000557.1 GCA_937941555.1 uncultured Granulosicoccaceae bacterium
GATGTATCCCGGCAGGCGTGCCGCGGCGAACATCAACGCGTTGTTGGCCTCAATGGGGTGCTCGTAATCGCCTTCGATCACGCCTTCGACCACCCGCACCATCTCGACGAGCAGAAGGTGGGGGCCATTGAGTCCGGTCACGGCGCAGACATCGCGGGTCTGGATCAGAATGGGCAATACAACGGCGAGCTCGTGCGCGTCCGTGCCGTTGTCTGCAATCGCGGCCATGCGCGATTCCAGCGCATCCAACGTGCTGGCAAGTTCGCTCAGAACGCTGTGCATCGGGCGTGGGAAATAGCGCGGCGGCGCAGCAGGCAGAGCCATCAGCCGTCCACCTCCACCGGATCAGATTGCGAACGCCGTGGGCGCTGTGGCGCAGAACGCGCAGCCGGTACGGTGCGGGACGCCGGCGTTACGGGTTGATCCCCTTGACCCGCCTGACTGGCAAATTTCGCCGCCGCGCGGTTGGCCTTGAGCGCACGTTGTTCAAGCGCCTGGTCGGATTTTGCCCGCTTCTGGAGCCCATCGAGCGCTCGGGCGTGCGCGGTCAGCAGCGAATCGAGTTTGTCGTACCGACCACTGAGATCCTGCTGACCATTGACGTAGGCACGCAGTTGCGAAGCGGCGGTCGACGCTGTGGCCTCCACCGCCGATTGCGCCTCGACACTGCGCCGCAACCCGTCGAGTGTGCGCCTCGACGCGTCGCTTTGACGCCGCGCCAGGGTCTCGGTTTGCGCCATCACACCCAGCACACTGTCGTTCAGGCGTTGGAAGTCTTCGGCGAGTCCGGCATCTGCCGAGCTCACTCGAATGCGCGCGTTCACCTGCAACAAGGCAGCACGTTCGCCCAGCTCGCGCAGGCTCTGAATCAGGCGCTGCGTTTCATCGCTGCGCTCTGCCCACTGTGTCGCGAGTTTGCGGGTTTCGCTGAGCCGCGCCGTGGTCGTGGCCATCTGATTGACCAGCGTGCGCTGAGAGGCGGCGTGCTGCCGCCCAAGTCGCAGCACAAGCTCTCTGGGCTTCGCCAGGCGCGCCGCATTGCCCGACAGTTCGTCGGCATTGGCGCTCAACGCGCGTAGCAGCTCGAGCCGCTTGCCACCGGCCTGCACAAGAGCCCGCGCAATCCCGTAGTCGCGTTTGCTGTCATCGGCCATACGGCGCACGACAGCCACGTGTTGGCGCTGCGCGCTACCCGCTTCGAGCACGACGCCCGACTCATCGGCATAGGAGCGCCGCAGCCAGGCGGCGACACCGAGCAGTACAAGTGCCAGCACACCGATGACCGCGGCAAGCGCACCGAGCATCCGCCAGCGTTCCAGTTCTGATTGAAGAACCGCTGTTACCGTCTCGAGAGTGTGGACAAGCTCAAACAGTGCGGAGTCGTCCACCGCGGCATCAGCCTCAACAGAAATAGCAACCCCGGCACTCGCGAATCGACCTGCGGCGCTGTCAAGCAGCGCGAGCACGGCCTCTAGGCTCGAACGCACAGGTTGCGAAATCACACTGCTGTTGGTGGCGAGCAGCGCACGGGTTTCCGACAGCGCTGAGGCAACGGGCGCCGACATGTCCGCTGCGAGATCCCCACGAGAGCGATTGACCTGCAGGCGCAGCTCGGCAAGCGTCACCGGCCACTGTAACCACGCCACGCGTTCGGAGGGCTCAACAACAGCCTCGGCGACCACCGCGCGTGCGAGGCTCAATCCGATTGCGTGCGCCTCATCGAGTTGCCGCGCAAGTTCGCGACGTTGGGACGAACTGTCAAGCGTCTGCGCGGCACGAGCCACTTGACCCGTCAACATCTGCGTGCCGACTTGCCACGTTTGCTCTAGCGCGGCACGAGTGTCCACATCGAGGCGGTCACCGTGCGCCAAATCGAATTCGGCGACAGCGGCATCGGTCAGGGCCTGTTGGTTGCGGAGACGCTCCAACAACACCGCGGAGGCACCCTCTTTCAACGCGAGGCTGTCGGCGCTCAGCTGTTGGGCCCGCAGTTGCAATTCAGTTGCGCCTCTCAAGGCGCCGTTGACCGACTGAGAAAACACGAGAACGCTCGCAGCAATCACCGCACACGCGGCAATCCCGAGCAATCCCGACCACAGCACCGCCACGCCGCGTGAGGACGCCGTGGCAGGATCAGGCGGAGTCGAGACTGACACGCAAGAACCTCGGCTGAGTCACTATATCGGCCAAGCGCAACACGGGCACGTCCTGTCCTTGATGGGGCACGGCCTCGCAATTGGCGAGTTCGGCTGCCCCCGCGACCGTGTGAACACCCAATACATCATCAACGGCGAAGCCGACTGCTTCGGTTTCACTGCCGTGCACCAATACCCGCCGCACCGCATGCACCGCGCTGCACTGGCCGAACAAGTACCCGCCGAGATCACAGACCGGCAACACGCGTCCGCGCAAACTGCCCAGTCCGAGGTACCAGCTGACGGTGCCCGGCACAGAGGTCAACCGTGGCAGATCGATGACTTCCGATACCGTCCCGTCCGGCACAAAACCCCGCTGTGCACCCAGACGCACCAACATCCCGGCGATACCGCCATCGGCTTGTTGCGGCGTGGCGTCCGCCTGCCCGCGCGCGCGCGCGGCGTAATCGAGCAGAATCGCCAGCGGCGACGACGGCACGACGCCAGAGTCTGCTGAGGCCTCACTGTTCGGGGATGCGACCACGTCAAGCGGTCTCGGGTGCGGTGCGTTTGTCGAGGTGTCGGGTGATGGCGGTAAGCAGATCATCGCGCTGGAAAGGTTTGGTCAGGTAGCTGTCCGCACCGACCAATCGGCCCCGCGCCTTGTCGAAGATGCTGTCCTTGCTCGACAGCACGACCACGGGAATATGCCGGTAGTTGACGTTGTGTTTTATCAGAGCACACACCTGATAACCGTCCAACCGCGGCATCATCACGTCGACAAAGATGATATCCGGGTTGTGCTCGGACACGCGCGCCAGGGCTTCGAAACCGTCGCTCGCCGTGACCACGCGGGCGCCGGCAGCCGACAACAGGCTTTCCGCCGTGCGACGGATGGTTTTGCTGTCATCGATGACCATCACCTTGATGTTCTCCGGCAGCACGGCTTCAGTGGTCACGGTGGCCTCCATTTTCGGGCGTCGGTGGTCGCCAGGCGGGGTGCATTCGACCGACTGCACCGCGGCTCTACCGTCGCCTCTGGCGTTTTACCTCGGATCGGTAGTCTAATGGGTTTGGCCCCTTGAAACACGCTTTTACCCCCCCCATCTGAATGCCCAATGCACACCGACCCGGTGTGCGTCACAGCTCTCGAGGAATCCCGGCATGGCAATCCGCATCGGCGTGGTGATGGACCCGATTCACACCATCAAACCGGCAAAAGACAGCACACTCGCCATGCTGCTCGCCGCCCAGAAGCGGGGCTGGCAGGTCGAATACATGCTCGCGAGCGATTTGTACCTGCAAAACGGCACCGCCTGCGCCCTGCGACGCAACCTCAGTGTGCGTGACACAGCCGACAACTGGTTCACCCTCGGGGACGAACGCGACGGCCCGTTGTCGTCGCTCGATGTCCTGTTGATGCGCGTTGATCCGCCTTTCGACATGGATTACATCTACAGCACGTACATCCTTGAACAGGCAGAGGCTGACGGGGTGCTGGTGGTCAATAAGCCCCAGACCCTACGCGACGCCAACGAAAAGCTCTTCACGGCGTGGTTTCCCGACCTGTGCCCGGCAACCCTTGTCTCGGCCTCACAAAGCCGGCTGAAATCATTCGTTCAAGAACAAAAAGACACTGTCATCAAGCCACTCGACGGCATGGGCGGGGAGTCGATCTTCCGACTCGGAGCCGACGACCCCAATCTCAACGTCATCCTCGAGCACATGACCCGGCGCGGGCGCCGCCAGTGCATGATCCAAACGTTTCTGCCCGAAATCCGGGATGGCGACAAACGCATCCTTTTAGTCGACGGCGAGCCGGCCCCGTATGCGCTGGCCCGGATTCCGAGCGCCGGCGAGACCCGCGGCAACCTCGCCGCCGGTGGGCGCGGCGTGCCCGTGCCGCTGTCAGACAGCGACCGGGCGATTGCCGCTGCCGTCGCCGAGCCGCTGCGCGCGCGCGGGCTGCTGTTTGTCGGCCTGGACGTGATCGGCGACCGCCTGACCGAAATCAACGTCACGAGTCCGACCTGCATTCGAGAACTCGACGCAGCCCACGGCCTCGACATCGCCGGCGATCTCATGAACGTCATCGAGCGCATGCTCGCCGCGCGCCCGGAGGACTGACCGTCGTAGAGCGCCTCGAATCTCCGCGCGCCCTCTATACTCCGCCATCACTGTCCGCACTCTCCCGGCGGGAGCCGAGCTGCCCTGAACAAGCCCGAACCCATCGCCGTCGCGCTGATTGGCGCCGTTGCCGTGCACGCAGCGGTGATTCTCGGCGTGGGCTTCATCTCGCTCACCCGTGCCGCGCCAGCGCCGGCCAACCTCGACGTCATCCTTGTCCACACGCCCGAAGACGACGCACCTGACGAAGCCGACTATCTCTCGACCCGCAACCACGCGGGCGGTGGCACCCGAGACGAGCAGGTTCGGCCAACCAGCCCGTTCAAGGGCACCGAGCAGCTCGACACCAACGGCGTCGCGCCAACACCGCAGCGGGCGAGCAGTCCGAGCGACCCGCAACCGGCCAACGACGTGCTGCTGACCCAGCTCTTCTCCGATTACACCGCACCGACCGTCGACGCCACACAACCGCAACCCAACGCGCAACCGGAACGCGACGACAAACAGATCGACCGCGACCTCGAGGTGGCCCGCTTGAGCGCCGAGCTCGACGAGCTGCTCAGCCAATATGCCAAACGGCCGCGCAAGTCGTTCATCTCGGCGCGCACGCGCGAATCGGACGCGGCGGCCTACATGCACGAATGGGTCAAGCGGGTCGAGCGCATCGGCAACCTCAACTACCCCGCCGCCGCGCGCGCTCGTCGGTTGTCGGGGCAGTTGCTGATGACCGTCGGCATTCGGCGCAATGGTGCCATCGAAAGCGTTGATATCCGACGCACGAGCGGCTTGCCCGCACTCGATCAGGCAGCAACGGACATCGTGCGTATGGCCGCGCCTTTCGACCCCTTGAACGAAGGACTCAAAGCGCGCACCGACATCCTCTACATCACCCGGACCTGGGAGTTTTCGAGCGACAACACCCTCAGTAGCGATCGCTGAGAGCCGGTTCACCCGCCCCGGCCGCACGGCGCCGAACTGGTAGAATGGGGCATGGACTTCAGCAACCACTTTCTGATCGCAATGCCCTCGCTCGCGGACCCGCACTTCAGCGCCGCCGTGGCCTACGTGATCAACCATGACGACAACGGCGCCATGGGGGTGGTCATCAATCAGCCCACCGAGCACTCGATCGCCGACGTCCTCGACTCGCTGTCGCTTTCTACGCCGTCGGAACCCATTGCCAGCCAACCCGTGATGTGCGGCGGCCCGGTCGAACCGCAACGCG
>CALDHJ010000558.1 GCA_937941555.1 uncultured Granulosicoccaceae bacterium
AGGGTGTGCTCAATGTGCTGAAAAAGGGCGGTGTCAACGCGGCCGACATCGGCTTCATCGCGCACGGCACCACGGTCGTTATCAACGCCCTGACCGAGCGCAAAGGCGTCAAGGTCGGACTGATCACCACTGCGGGATTCCGCGACACGCTCGAAATCGCACGCGGCAACCGACCGGACTTCTTCAACCTGCATTACCAGAAGCCCCCACCGTTCGTACCGCGCCATTTACGCCGAGAGTTGCCCGGCCGTATGAGCTACAAAGGCGAGGAGGCAACCCCACTCGATTTATCCGGGCTTGCCGGCATCCTCGAGGACTTCCAGTCAGAAGGCGTCGAAGCGATCGCCATCTGCTTCCTGCACAGCTACGCCAACACCGCACACGAAGTCGCTACGCTCAACGCAGTCAAGTCAGCCTGGCCGGAGGTCGCGGTTGTGTCGAGCCACCAGATCACCCGAGAGTGGCGCGAATACGAGCGCAGCAACACTACCGTGCTCTCGGCCTATGTCCAACCCGCGGCCGAACGCTATCTCAACCGCCTCGACACCGGACTCCGCGAACAGGGGTTTAGCGGCCGGCCCTATATCATGCAATCCAATTGTGGCGTCGACTCCCTGAGCGCCGTCGCACGGACACCCATCACCATGGTGGAATCCGGGCCAGCTTCAGGTTTCTGGGGTGCGGCAGAACTTGGCAAATTGATCGGCGAACCCAACGTCCTCGCGCTCGACATCGGCGGTACAACAGCCAAGTGCTCGCTGATCGAGAACGGTCAGGTCCGGATCATGACCGACTACTGGATCGAGCGCGACGCAAAGTCCGCGGGCTATCCGATCATGGTGCCGGTTGTCGATCTCGTCGAGATCGGCAACGGCGGCGGCTCTATTGCCTGGGTCGACGACTTCGGCAAGTTGCACGTTGGGCCCCAATCGGCCGGGGCATTGCCCGGCCCGGCTGCCTATGGCAAGGGCGGCACAAACGCGACCACTACTGACGCCAACCTCTGGCTCGGGCGCATCAACCGCGACTACTTCTGCGGTGGCGACCTCACCGCAGACATGGCAGCTTGCGAGGCCGCGCTCAAGGCCGTTGGCGACAAGCTCAGCGTCAGTGTCGACGATGCCGCGCGTGGCATCGTGCGCATTGCCAACAACAACATGGTCAATGCCTTGAAGCTCGTGTCGCTGAACCGAGGCTTCGACCCGCGAGACTTCACGCTGGTTGCCTTCGGTGGTGGTGGCGCAATGCACGCGGTCGCATTGGCACAGGAGCTCGGTGTGCGGAAAGTCGTTGTGCCCGCCGCCGCATCGGTGTTCTCTGCCTGGGGCATGATGATGTCCGACTTGCGGCGCGACTATTTCGTCACCCAGCTCGCTGACGTCTCCGAGGGCTCTGGCGACCTGATCGAATCCGTCTTCGCCTCTGCCGAAGACAACGCGGCAAATCAGTTCATTGATGAGGGTATCGAGCGCAGCCAGGTGCAGTTCACCCGGTACGGAAAATTCCGCTACCAGAACCAGGAGCACACAACAGAAGTTGAGCTGAGCGGCGCCGTGACCGACGCCAACCTCGCCGAGATCGCGGCGCGTTTCCACGACACCTACGAACGCGAGTACACCTACCGACTGGACGCACCGGTCGAAATGGTAGGCATCCATCTCGTTGCCACAGCCGCCGTCGGCAAGCTCACCATGCAGGCGCAAGCGACCACGGCAACGGACGTATCAACGGCTGTCAAATCAGAACGAGATATCGACTACGCGCTCGAGGGCCGCCACACGGCGAAGTGCTTCGACGGTGACAAGCTCGAGCCCGGCATGACGCTGACCGGCCCAGCCATTGTTGAAGACGCCGGCACCACAGTTGTCATACACCCCGGCGATGCGGTGTCGGTAGACGGGTACGGCAATCTCCATATCGTCCTGGCCGGAGCAGCACAATGACCGATCACGATCCGATCACACTCGAAATCATTCAGAACTCGCTCCAGGCCACCGCCGACGAGATGTTCGCCGCGATGCGTAAAACCGCAATGAGCTCGATCATCTACGAGGTGCTCGACATGGGCACCGGCATCCTCGATAGCAAGGGTGAAATCGCCTCGAGCGGCGCTGGCATCCCGGCGTTCATCGGCGTGCTCGACAAGATGGTCAAGGTGCTGCTCGAGAAATTTGATCCAAGCGACATCGAACCGGGCGATGTGTTCGTCACCAACGACCCCTACTACGGTGGCGTGACACACCTCAATGACATCATCGTCGCGATGCCGGTCTTTGCCGATGGCCGCGTGATCGCCTGGACAGCCAACATCGCCCACAACTCCGATGTCGGTGGCATGGCACCGGGCTCATTGACCGGGGACGCGACCGAGATCTTCCAGGAAGGCCTGCGGCTGCCCGCGGTCAAGCTCATCTCTCGCGGCGAGACGGTGCAGTCGGTGATGGACATCATCACCGTCAATTCGCGTATGCCCGATGTGCTCAAGGGCGATGTCTGGGCGGGTATCGCCTCGGCCCGCATCGGCGCGCGGCGTCTCGAAGACCTCGCCGCCAAATACGGCACCGACACCTTCGAGTACGCCATGCACGACTTCATGGACTTCGGAGAACGCTGCTCGCGCGCCGAGCTCGCCAAGCTGCCAAGTGGCAGTTGGTCGCTCGAAGAGGAACAAGACGACGGCAGCTTCTACCGTGTCACCGTGTCGATCACGGCGGACACCTTCACCATCGACCTCAAAGACAACCCGCCGCAGCTGAGCAATCCGGTCAATGCGGTGCGCGACGGCGTGATGGTCGCAGCGCAAATGCTGTTCAAGTCGATCACCGACCCCTACTCGCCGTGCAACGGCGGCAGCTTCCGCCCAATCGAACTCATCACCCAACCCGGCACCGTGTTCGACGCCCAGGAGCCGGCACCCATCGGCTTCTACTACGAGGTCGAGCTGCGCGTCTACGACCTGATCTGGCGCTGCCTCGCGCAAGTGATTCCCGAGCGACTCGCATCCGGTCACTTCGGCTCCGTGTGTGGCACCTTCATCGGCGGCATTCACCCGGACACCGGCCGGCAATACACCATCATCGAACCGCAGCTCGGCGGCTGGGGCGGGCGCGACGGCGCCGACGGCAACAGTGCAATGTTCTGCGGCTTTCACGGCGAGACCTACAACTGCCCGGCGGAAATCAACGAAGCCCGCAACGGCCTGTGGGTCGACCAAATGGCGCTCAACACGGCCCCCGGCGGCGAGGGCCAATACACCGGCGGTCGCGGCATCGTCATGGACTACCGCATCCGCAACGACAACTGCTTTCTGACGATGGGCTACACGCGTTCGAAGTTCGGTCCCTGGTCGCTCGAACAGGGCGCCGAGGGCTCACCGAATTTCTGCGAGGTCTACCCGGTAGACGGTGACAAGCAGACCTACAGTTTCGTCTCCGGTTTGACGGTCAACACCGGCGATGTAATTCGCGTGATCACCGGCAACGGCGGCGGCTTTGGTGACCCAACCCAACGCGATCCCGATCGCGTTGCAGCCGACGTCAAGAATGGCCTGTTGACCGCGGACCACGCGAACCATATCTACAAACACGCATGAGCTGATCACCGCATGGCGCGCCGCCCGCACGATCCCATCACCCTGCAGGTGATCCACGCGAGCCTGCAGGCTGCCGCGACTGAAATGTTCGCGGTGCTGCGGCGCACCGCCATGAGTCCGATCATCTACGAGGTGCTCGACGCCGGCACCGCCATCACCACCGCGCGCGGTGAACTGGTGTGTTCCGGTGCCGGCATTCCGACCTTCGTCGGCGCGCTCGACAAAGCCGTCACCCACCTCGCCGCCGCGCACGCCGGCCGCACACAACCGGGCGACGTCTTCATCACCAACGACCCGTCGTACGGCGGCGTCACCCACCTCAACGACGTGGTAATCGCCGAACCGGTCCACGTCGAGGGCATCGTGATCGCCTGGGCCGCGTCGGTTGCGCACTGGAGCGACCTGGGCGGACTGACAGCGGGTTCGATGGCGGTCGACGCGCGCGAGATTTTCCAGGAGGGCTTGCGGCTGCCGGCCGTGAAGCTGATCGATGCCGGCACACCGATACACGGCGTGTGCGACATCGTGCGCGCCAACTCACGCCAACCGGACACAACGCTCGGGGACCTGTGGGCGCAAATCGCCGCCGGCCGGCGCGCCGCCCGACGCATTACCGACCTCGCCACGGCCTACGGCCTCGACGCCTGGCAAACAGCGCTGGCCGTTGCTTTCGACACTGACGAATCACGCGCGCGAGCTGGCCTGGCGCAACTCCCCCGTGGCCACTACAGCCTGAGCGCCAACCAGGACGACGACTCAACCTGGACCGCACACATTCAGATCGAATCCGACCGCTTCACAGTTGATTTGCGCGACGGACCCGATCAGACCGATTCGCCCTACAACACCAGCCGCGACAGCGCGATCATTGCCGCGCAAATGCTGTTCAAGGCCTTGTGCGACCCCACACAGCACGCGAGCGTCGGGTCGTTTCGCCCGCTCGAGGTGCTGACACGGCCAGGAAGCCTGTTCGAGCCCACCGAGTCTGCGCCACACGGTTTCTATTTCGAAACCCGCATCCGACTGCTGGACTTGCTGTGGCAGTGCCTGGCCCCAGCCTTGCCAAATGCCCTGCCAGCGGGTCATTTCGGCACCATCGGCGCCACCGTCATCGCGGGCGAGCACCCTGACAGCGGACGGCGCACTACCCTGGTGGAGCCACAAATGGGCGGATGGGGCGCAACCCATGAGCGCGACGGTCAAAGCGCGCTGTTTTCAACCAACCACGGCGACACCTTCAATTGCCCCGCCGAGATCACCGAGGCACGCCACGGCATCGACGTCCGGTGGCGGCAGTTGTCGGCGCATCCAACTGGGTCAGGCCTGCACAACGGTGGGCGTGGACTGGACACCTGCTATGCCATGCGCGCACCCGCGACAGCTGCCGTCGGGTTCAGCCGCAGCCGACAGCCGGTCTGGGGCACCCAGGGCGGCACCGCGGGCGGCCTCAACACCGTCACCCTCACGCGCCGATCAGGTGACACGGAACACCTCGCTTTCGCGAGCGGCCTCGATCTCGACGCCGGCGACAGCCTCCGCGTCGAAACCGCCGGCGGCGGTGGCTGGGGCCAGCGGGCAAAGTGATCCGCTCGGGCTTGGTGCTGCCGCCACGAACGCATACCATGCGGGTAATCCCACACCCGCATCGGTGCAACAGGTGACCCGCGATATCCCCGCAGCCATCGCAGCTCTGCAGGCCCACTTCGGCGAGCGCGCCAGCAGCGGCCAATCCCAGCGCGAACAACACGCCCACACCACCACCTGGATCGCGCCGGAGCTCCCCGATCTCGTGGTCTTCGCCGAATCCGCAGCCGACGTGCAACGCACGGTTCAGATCTGCGCCGAGCACCGCTGTCCGGTCATTCCCTTCGGCGTTGGCACCTCACTCGAAGGGCAGCTGAACGCACCCGAGGGCGGCATCAGCATCGACTTCAGCCGAATGGATCAGGTGCTCGAGATCAACGCCGAAGACCTGAACGTCACGGTGCAACCGGGCATTACCCGCGAAGCGCTGAACATCGCATTGCGCGACACGGGGCTCTTCTTCCCGATCGACCCCGGCGCGAATGCCAGCATTGGCGGGATGACGGCGACCCGCGCGAGCGGCACCAACGCGGTGCGCTACGGCACGATGCGCGAGAACGTTCTGGCGCTCGAGATAGTCAATGCGCAGGGACAGATCGTGCACACCGGCACCCGCGCCAAGAAAAGTTCAGCGGGCTACGATCTGACGCACCTGATGGTGGGCTCGGAGGGGACTCTCGGACTCTCGACCGCCATCACCCTGCGCTTGCAGGGTATCCCCGAGCGCATCGTCTCAGGCAGCGCGACCTTCCCAAGCATTGATGCGGCCTGCAAGACCGTGATCGACACGATTCAACTCGGGCTGCCGGTTGCACGGATCGAACTGCTCGACCCCATGCAAGTGCAAGCCTGCAACCAATACTCGCAATTGTCCTTGCCCGAGGCCCCGCTACTTCTGGTCGAGTTCCACGGCAGCGATGCGACCGTCGACGAGCAGATCGCGCAGTTTGGCGAACTCGCCGCCGACCACGGTTGCAACCAAATCGACACTGCCGATTCGCTGGAGGAGCGCAACCGTTTGTGGCAGGCGCGACACGACGCCTATTGGGCGGCGCGCGCACTGAAGCCGGGGTGTACTGCCCACTCGACCGACGCCTGCGTGCCGATCTCGCGCCTGGCCGAATGCATAAGCGAAACCCGCGAAGACCTCGACGCCAACGGCCTCACCGCCCCGATTCTCGGGCATGTCGGCGACGGCAACTTCCACGTGCTGCTGTTGCTCGACGAGTCTGACACCGATGAAATCACGCGCGCCAAGGGTGTGGTCGAACGACTCGCCGCACGCGCGATTGGCATGCAAGGCACCTGCACCGGCGAACACGGCATTGGCCAAGGCAAGCAAGCCTACCTGCGTGACGAACTCGGCGAGGCCGTGCCGATGATGGCCGCGATCAAACGTGCGCTCGACCCGGACAACATCCTCAACCCAGGCAAGATTTTCAGCCTGTAGCGCGACAACCCGCACAGCGACGACGCGACCTGCCGCTCGCGTCAGGCTAGGACGCTGCCACCTCAGATGGCAGCACCGCTTCGGCAAGCTTCACGGCCGCCCGGACCCCGTCCACCACTGGCATGCCGTAACGGCTTTCGAGCCGCTGGGTGATGTCGGCCATGCCCGCGCAACCGAGCACGATCGCATCACAACCTCGCTGGTCGCGAGCCTGTTCAATCTGCTGGCAAATTTTCTCGAACGATTCATCGGGCCGCTGCTCGAGTTCCAACACGCCAACGTCTGCTGCCACCACGCCGGCACACCGCGCTGCAAACCCGTAATTGACGATATTCTGTTCGATGACCGGCACCGAGATGGGCAGTGTCGTTACCACGCAGAATCGCGCCGCACGCAACATCGCCACGTGGAACGCACACTCCCCGATACCGAAGATCGGCAGCTCAAACTGCCGACGGAGCTCGTCGAGTCCCGTGTCATCGAAACACGCGACCACAGCAGCATCAAAGTCACCGTGTTCGAGGGCTTCGCCGATTTCGGATAACAGATGCGGCACCGCCGCCGCGCCGTCCTCAGGCCCTTCAATCGCCGGCGGCGCGCCAGCGGGGTTGCGCGCCACCACCCGTGTTGATGGCGCGGCTACCGCGGCCGCTTCGCGCGCGATCAATTGCGTCATCGTCGCCGTGCTGTTCGGATTCACCACCAACAGGTTCACGACACCGGGCCCCGCGAATGCCTGTCTGCCGAGCGTCGCATCAGGCGCGCCGTGACGAGGAACATCACGATGATCAGCAGAGAAAAGACGGTCGTGACCGTGCCGAGCGCATACAACACCGGCGTCGTCACGTTGGTGGTCATGCCGAAGATCTCGAGTGGCAAGGTGTTGTAGGACCCGGACGTCAGCAGCGTCCGCGCAAATTCGTCGTAGGAGAGCGTGAAACCGAACAACGCCACCCCGATCAGACTCGGTGCGATCAGGGGCAAGACCACAAACTGAAAGGTCTGCCACCGGTTGGCGCCAAGATCGCGCGCCGCTTCTTCGTACGCGCGATCAAATCGGTTGAACACCGCAAACATGATCAGCAGGCCAAAGGGCAGCGTCCAGGTCAGTTGCGAACCAAAGCCGCTGGTTGACCAGTGCACTTCCCAGTCCAGTACGTTGAACACAAGGCCCACGCCCAAGGACACCAGAATCGACGGTATAACCAGGCTTGCAATGACGAGATAGAAAAGAACGGTCGCACCAGCGAAGCGACGCCGAAACGCAAGCCCTCCCATAACCGACACGACGACGGTTGTCACCATGACCATGCAGCCAAGCAACAGGGAGCGCCGAAACGCACCCCAGAAGTCGCCCACCGCCTGCTCCTCGAGCAGGTCGAAGAACCAGTGCAGGGACACACCGTTCATCGGAAACGTCAGCCCACCGCGGGGCCCCTGAAACGACAGGATCCCGATGGTGATGACCGGCCCGTAGAGAAACAACACAAAACACGCGAAAAACGCGGCGAGAACATAAAACGATGCCGAGCGCGCCACGGTCACAACTCCTTGCGGATATCGACGTAGCGCAGCATCACTGAGACGATAAGCAGCACGGTGGCAAGCAAAATGACCGCGTTGGCGGCAGCGGCCGGGTACTGCAACAGGGCGATTTCATTGGCGATCACACGCCCGACCGACGCGCTCTGGCCGCCGGACATGAAGCGCACGGTGATGAAGTCACCCATTACCAGGGTGACGATGAAGATCGATCCGATCATCAGACCGGGCTTCGACAGGGGTAACACCACGTGGACCAGTGTTTGCCACCCGCTCGCACCCGCATCGCGTGCCGCCTCGATCACGGAACGGTCGATGCGCATCAAGGTGTTGAACACCGGCACCACCATGAACAGGGTGTAGAGGTGAACAAAAGCCAACACGACGGCAAAATCGGAAAACAACAACCACTCAAGCGGTTCCTCGATAAGCCCGGCATCGCGCAAGACAGAGTTGGCAATGCCGTTTCGGCCGAGAAAGGGAATCCACGAAATCATGCGAATGATGTTGGATGTCCAGAAGGGAATCGTGCACACCAGAAAGAGGGCAATCTGCCACGTCTGGCTGCGCACGTGGAAGGCGAGAAAATACGCGACCGTAAACCCGATGCTGGTACAGAACACCCAGGTGATCACGGTGTATTGCACGGTGCGCCAATAGGTGGCCCAGGTCACTGGCGATGTAAGAATGTACGCGTAGTTATCAAATATGAACGCAGGGAAGAAATCCCATTCGTTGTAGTCCCAGAAACTCACAACGACGATCAGGCACACCGGCACGATCAGAAAGACGGCCAGAATGCCCACCAACGGCAGCACCAGGAGGCCGCTCAAACGGTTTACGGCGGATGGGTGCATGACAGACCGGGGGGCAGGATGGAAAGAAAGGTGCACGGCCCCCGGCCGAGGAGGGAGGATGCCGGGGGCCGTGCCAAGTCGGTTACGTCGTCAAGCAGCGATAAACTCGTTCCACTTGCGAACCATGTATTTATTTTCATCCATAACCGCATTCCAGCATGCGACGGCTCCCATGCGATCGTAAAACGATCCGCCGTCTCTTATTGACCCCGCTTTCTCCATCACTTGTCCAAACGGATTGGTGATATCCCCTTGTGCCGCCTTACCTTCAAACCAGAAACCCCATTCATCTTCAGACATGTAGTTCTTGGATGTCTCCGGTACAGCCGAGTAATAGCCCTGACGCATCAGAAAGCCGCCAACCCAGCCGTCGAGGTACCAGTTGATGTATTCGTAGGCCGCATCGAGCTCAAGACCCGAGAGGTTCGCCGAGAGACCCAAGCCACCGCCCCAGGAGCGATAGCCTTCCTTCAACGGCTGGTACACACAGGGGATACCCTTCGACCTGACCGCCGTGATCGCGGGTGACCACATTGATTGAATCACCACCTCGCCGGAGGTCATGAGGTTCACACTCTCATCAAAGGACTTCCAGAACGCCCTGAACTGGCCGGCCTTCTTGGCCTCGGTGAAGATCGCCATGGTCTTGTCGATCTCCTCCTTGGTCATGTTGCCCTTGTCGCCGTACTGCACCTCGCCCATGGCTTCACACACCATCGCGGCGTCCATGATGCCGATCGAGGAAATATCCAGAATCGACGCCTTGCCCTTGAATTCGGGGTTAAGCAGTTCGGTCCAGCTCTCGATCGGTCGGCCGATCAGATCAGGCCGTATACCGAGGGTGTCGGCGTTGTAAATCGTCGGAATCAGAGTCATCCAACCGGTTTCGGAGTCGGCGAAAGTCTTGCCGTCAGGGCCGTCGACAAAGCCGACCGTGTGCGGTGCGGTGCCCTGCGCGATGACCGAATCGGGTGTGAGCTTGCCGCTTCTGAAGGTCCCGACAATCTTGTCGTAGTTCTTGATTTTCGACGTGTCCATCGCCTGCAGGTTGCCGGCACCCCAGACCTTCTTGCAGATCCAGTACTCGATATCGGCAATATCGAACGACTTGGGCTGCGTTGCCGCACGCTGCGTCACCGAATCCGAATCGAGCGCCGTCATCTCGAGCGTGAAGCCGAGATCTTCCTTCACCTTCGCCGCTACCTCGTTCAGATTCGACACACCCGTGCCGAACTGCCGCAGCGTCACGTTCTTGATGTTTTGCGCCCAGATGGTGGGAAAGCCGGTGATCGCACCCGAGCCTACCGCCGCACCGGCAATTGCCGCGGTGCCCTTGAGCAGAGAGCGCCGAGAGAGACCGGCTGATTTGGCGGTTACGCCTGTGGCCGCAGAATCGGTCACCGGGAGATCCGGGGATGTCTTGTCTGTCATCACACTGTCCTCAATAGGGGTTCTGGTTACGGGGCAATCACGCCGCCAGCGCATGGGCGTCTTCTTCTCGCCAGGTCAGGCAAACGGGCTCACCCACTTTCAACGGGTGCTCAAAAAACTGTGTGTCACCGAGGCGCACCACCACGGCATCGGAGTCGCCGTTAAGCTGCGACTTCACCAACACCGTTGCCCCCTGAAATTCGATATCGACCACCGTCGCCATCAGGCCGTCACGCGAGGGCCAGCTGATGCCCATCCGGTCGGCGCGAATCGAGACGCGTTTGTCATCGTGTGTGATCACGTTGTGGCCACCAATGAAGCGCGCAACAAACTCGCTGCGCGGCTTGTTGAAAACATCAAAGGCGGTCGACGACTGCTGGATCTCGCCACCGTTCATCACTACAACCTGATCGGCCAGCGCCAGCGCCTCATCCTGGCTGTGGGTGACGTGCACGAAGGTGGTGCCGAGGTCGCGCTGCAGTTGCCGCAGCTCGCTGCGTATCTGTACCCGCAGGAACGGGTCTAGCGCCGAGAGCGGTTCGTCGAGCAGCAGCACTTGCGGCTCGGTGATCATGGCCCGCGCCAACGCGACCCGCTGTTGCTGTCCGCCCGAGAGCTGGGCCGGAAAACGGTTGGCGTAATCGCCGAGCTGAACCCGTTCGAGCATCTCATCCGCCTTGCGGTGCCGCTCGGCCTCTTTCTGCCCGCGCATGCGCAACGCAAAACCGACGTTGTCTCGCACGCTCAAGTGCGGAAACAGCGCGTAGTCCTGAAACATCATCGCCGTGCCTCGGCGCGACGGACTCAACGAGGTGATGTTGCTGCCCGCCAGGACGATATCGCCAGACGTCACGGATTCGTGGCCCGCAATCATGCGCAAGAGCGTGGACTTGCCGCACCCCGAGGGCCCGAGGATGCACGCATACGCGCCTTCTTCCACCGCCAGGTTGACCCCATCGACCGCTCGCGCATCAGCAAACGATTTGCAGACATCAATCAGTTCGAGGTGACGGTTCTTCACGGCGCTTACCTGCTCGGAGCCAGTTGCGGTGCAGTGTGCCGATGCGGAGCAGTGCTGAGAACAGTTAATTTTGCACTTGACCGATGCGTTTTTTGCAGCGGTAATGGCGCCATGAAACACCTGGAATTGCTCAAGAGCGTTGAACACGTGGCCCGCCTCGGCTCGATTCGCGCCGCTGCGGAGGCGCTGGCGATCACATCAACCGCCCTGAATCGGCAGATCATCGGCCTCGAGGACGAAATGGGTCAGCCCCTGTTCGAACGCCTGCCGCGGGGTGTGCGCCTGAATACCGCAGGCGAAATGTTCCTGATGTACGCCCGGCAGCAAATCAGCGATTTCGAACGGTTGAAGGTACAGCTGGCAGACTTGTCAGGGGTGCGTCGGGGCCACGTCACAATCGCCTCGACACGGGCAGCCATCCCCTATTTTCTGCCCGCCCAGATCAATCACTACCTCGATCAACACCCGTTGGTCTCGTTTGCAGTAAACCCCTGCGACATCGACACCGCGCAAGCACAACTCATCTCACTCGACGCCGATATCGCGCTGATTTTCGAGCCGCCACTGCGGCGGGAATTTCAGATCATCGACAGCCTGGACCAGGACATCATTGCGGTGTTTCCGTCCACGCATCCACTGGCGCAACAGACCGGAACCGTGCGACTCAGCGAATGCCTCAACCACCCGCTCGCCCTGCCAGCCCATTCGACGGGTGTGCGAACCCTGCTCGAGCGCGCCGCTCAGCGGGCAGCCTTGCCGATGACAGTCGCGGTCGAGTCCGAGGATGCGCAATTTCTGATGAACACGGTCAGGGACGGAAACCTTGTGACCTTTGATATCCCGTTGAGCCTCTCCAAACGGGCCTTGGATCAGAACGGACTCGCATGGCGCCGCCTTCGGCCAATCGACATCACCGCAGGCCAGCTCTACATCGGCCAGCTCGCCAACCGCACACTCTCCATCGCCGCGACCAAGTTTGCCAACCAGCTGATATCAGCACTGCAAGACCACACCGACCTCTGCGATTGAGTCGACGCCCGTCAGGCCTCGCAATCCGTCGGGGCCTTGCCTGTATTAACTGACAATGGCGCGTCGATGCAGACGCCGGCTGTCAGCCTGCTCCGTGTCCACCCACGTACCGCCCGGTCAATCGGGTATCAGTTGCAATGGCAACCGGAGAGGCCGGCTCGAGCACCTCGACCTCGAGCGGGAAGCAGGGCGTTGCATCGTCGGAGTGACTACTGCCACAGTTGCCGCCGGGACAGGCCGACAAGACGCCGAGCAGCGCCTTGTGGGCGAAAAAACTGATGCTGTCGCCGGCACGTGCAGGCGTTGCCTTCATGAAGTACTGGTGCGTGTCCAGTGTGAACCCGGTACACATGAAGACGTTGATCACGTCGTGGACATGCGGCTCGGCGTCCTCGACCGACACACCCAGGTGCGACGCCAGTGCTCGGGTGAGATTGCTGTGGCAACAGTAGTGATAGTCTTCACCCCGCAAGCGGTAGTTGGTGTAGGGGTCGCAGCGTGTGCCAATCACGTCGTGCACGCTGCCACCGTACTCATCGATGCCGTACCAGGCGAGCGAGTCGTGCACCACGGTCGCCAGTGGGTTGAGGTGCGGCATGTTGCTCCAGACATGGTCACCTGTCGTGATATGGCTAGCCTGAAGTTGGCGGGTCTTGCCACTGTAAAACCGCTCTTCGAGGTTGTCGGCCGACCAGAGATTCAAATCACCCACCTGGTGCCCATTCGGGTTCACAATGCGGAAGTAGTGCCCGGCCGGCACACGGAAACACGCCGCGTCACGCGGCGGTGCGACGACACGGTCTACCACTGTGGCATCGGCGAGCCCGGCTTGCATCGCCGGAAGATCGAGTGTCGGCAATCGGCTGGTCTCGTAGCAGACCACCGGAACCACGCCCCGTCGCTCATCAGCATCAGAGGGAATTGCGTTTGCCATGGTCGCCATCTCGTTCGAATCAGGCCGCAGAGGGTTTGCCAAAGCGCGTGCCGTGTCAATAGACTGATCCGCTGACTCAGAGCGGACCGTGACATGGCCAGCGCCCCGACAAGAACCTCAATCGACCTCAACGCCGACCTCGGCGAGGGATATGGCCCGTGGTCACTGACCAACGATGCCGGGCTCATGTCGGTCATCACGAGCGCCAATATGGCCTGCGGCGCACACGCGGGGGATGCCAACCACATGAGCGAAGTCTGTCGCCTCGCGGTTGAACACGGCGTGACGCTCGGCGCCCACCCGGGATACGACGACAAGCCCTACTTCGGTCGCCGCGCCCTCGCCATGCCGCTCGCCGATCTCACACGCACTGTCGCCTATCAGATCGGTGCAGCCCAAGCGATGGCCAGGCTCGCCGGCACCCGCATTGGCTACGTGAAGGTCCACGGCGCCATGTCCAACCAGTCGGCTGAAGACCCCGCCATGGCCAACGCCATTGCCGCTGCCATCGCAGGCGTCGATTCGTCCCTCGTCTGGCTCGTCATCAGCGGCAGTGCGCACGTGGAAGCGGCAGAGCATGCGCGCCTCGCCTACTGCCGAGAGGCTTTCATTGACCGCGCTTACGCGCCCTCGGGCCAGCTCGCGCCACGCAGTCAACCCGGCAGCGTGCACACCGACATCGACACCATGCTTGCGCAAGTCGAACAGATCGTCACCCAGGGTTCGGTGACCACCATCGAGGGCGAGACCCTGGCTCTCGATGCCGACAGCTTGTGTCTGCACGGTGACGGCGCCCACGCACTCGAGACGGCTCAACGGGTGCGTTCACACATCGAGTCTCTCGGTCTCTCGGTCGCACCGTTTTGCTGAACGACTGGC
>CALDHJ010000559.1 GCA_937941555.1 uncultured Granulosicoccaceae bacterium
GATGTGATTGCACCCTTCGAGTCGCTCGACCAGATAGCGGCGATGAAAAACAAGCGGCCGGGTTGGCCCCTGAGTGACGGCTCGGGCCACTATCTACTCGGCGGTGATCGCCTCGGGCGCGATGTATTCTCGCGCATGGTGTACGGCAGCCGAACCGTCATGGCGATCGCACCGGCGGCAACCATCTTTGCGTTCATGGTCGGGGTCACGCTCGGCTTGCCGGCGGGTTACCTCGGTGGCCGCTTCGACACCGTGCTGAGCTTCCTTGCGAACCTCGTGCTGGCGTTTCCGGTGATCTTGTTGTTCTACCTGCTGGTCACCCCCGAGATTCGCCAGACCGCAATCCCGACAGCATTGGCCGGGATCCTGTTCGCGTTTCCGATCATCTTTTTCCTGGTGCTGTTCTATTCGCGGTTCGAGCAACAGAAAGACAAGCTTGTCATCTACCTTGCCGTCACGCTGGTCATCGGTCTCTGGGCCTACAGTGGATTGGCGTTCAACGCCGATCCGTTCGGCATCCTCTACATGGATCCCAACCTGCTGAACATCTTCGTGTCGGTGGTGTTCGTGAATTCGCCAACGGTCTTTCGAATTGTGCGCGGCCTGACCCTGGATATCCAAACCCGCGACTATGTTGCTGCCGCGCAGACACGCGGTGAGCGGCCCTGGTACATCATGCTTTGGGAAATCCTGCCCAACGCCCGCGGTCCGCTGCTGGTCGATTTCTGCCTGCGCATCGGCTACACCACAATCCTGCTCGGCACGCTCGGATTTTTCGGACTCGGTGTGAGTCCGGAGAGCCCGGATTGGGGCATGACGATCAACGAAGGTCGCAAGCTGTTGTCGATCTACCCACACCCGGCACTGCCACCAGCGATCGCGCTGATGTCGCTCGTGCTCGGACTCAATCTGCTCGCGGACGGTGTGCGCGAACAGAGTCTCAAAGACTAAGGGGAGGACAGGACAATGGCCAAATGGGACTACGACGGTCCGATCCTCGAGATCGACAACCTCAGCATCAGCTTCTTTACCCAGGCTGCGGGAGAGATTCCGGCTGTCATGGACTTCAGCTGCAGCGTTGCCAAGGGCGAGGCCATGGGCCTGGTGGGCGAGTCCGGTTGTGGCAAGTCCACGGTTGCGCTCGGGATCATGCAAGACCTCGGGGTCAACGGCAAAATCGTTGGCGGTTCGGTCAAATACAAAGGCCGCGATCTCGGCGCCATGTCGCAAGCCGAACTCCGTGAACTGCGCGGATCCGAAATCGCGATGATCTATCAGGAGCCGATGGCGAGCCTGAATCCGGCGATGCGTATCAGCAAACAACTCACCGAAGTGCCGATGATTCACGAAGGCGTCAGTGAGTCCGAGGCAACCGATCGCGCGCTCAAGATGCTTGATGCCGTGCGCCTGCCCGATCCCAAACGCATTCTCAGGGCCTACCCACACCAGATATCCGGTGGCCAGCAACAACGCATCGTGATTGCGATGGCCTTGCTTTCGAACCCCGAACTGCTGCTACTCGACGAACCCACGACCGCACTCGATGTGACGGTGGAGGCGGGCATCGTTGAACTCGTCAAGGATCTCGGGAAAGAGTTCGGCATGTCGATGGTGTTCATCTCGCACAACCTCGGGCTGATCCTCGAGACCTGCGACCGGATCACCGTCATGTACTCAGGCGAAGCGGTTGAAACCGGCACCGTGCACGACGTTTTCGACCGCATGCGGCACCCCTACACACAGGGGCTGTTTCGCTCTATTCCCTTGCCGGGCACAGACAAGAACTCGCGGCCACTGATGACCATTCCGGGCCAGTTGCCGCTGCCGCACGAGCGGCCGACCGGTTGCAACTTCGGCCCGCGTTGCAGCTATTTCGGCGACAGCGTCTGCAACGTCAACGACGTGACGATGCAGCCGGTTGAAGGGCATACCGCACACCTCTCGCGCTGCAACCGCTTTGGCGAGATCGATTGGGATGCGCGCCCGGAAGCCAAAACCGGGACCGACAAAGTCAGCGTCGGCAACACCGTCCTCAAAGTCAACGACCTGAAGAAATATTACAAGGTGTCCGCTGGTGCCTTTGGTGGCGGCGGGGAGATGCGCACTGTCAAGGCAAATGAAACCATCGCCTTCGAAGCGCGCGAAGCTGAGACGGTCGCGATCGTCGGCGAGTCGGGTTGTGGCAAATCCACACTGGCAAAAGTGCTGCTCGGACTCGAGACGGCAACCGAGGGCGAGGTGTTGCTCGGCAACGAAGCGATCGGCAATTTGCCGGTGCAGGCGCGTGCGCCAAGCACCGTCGCTGCCGTGCAGATGGTGTTCCAGAATCCCTTCGACACGCTGAACCCGAGTCACACGGTCGGTAACCAGATCATTCGCACTCTCGAGAAATTCGACATCGGCGAGAATCAGGCGGATCGCGAAGAACAGATGCTCGGACTGCTCGATCTTGTGAAGCTGCCACGGGCGTTTGCGACCCGCATGCCACGCCAGTTGTCCGGTGGGCAAAAGCAACGCATCGGTGTTGCCCGTGCGTTCGCCGGTCGCCCCAAAGTGGTCGTGGCCGACGAGCCGGTGTCCGCACTCGACGTCTCGGTGCAAGCAGCCGTGACCGAGTTGCTGATGGACATCCAGCGCGAATCGCGCACCACCATGCTGTTCATCAGCCACGATCTGTCGGTGGTGCGTTACATCGCCGACCGTGTGGTGGTGATGTATCTCGGCCACATCGTCGAACAGGGCACCACCGACGACATCTTTGCGCCGCCGTACCACCCCTATACCGAGGCGCTGCTGTCGGCGATCCCGATCGCAGACACGTCGGTGAAGAAGAAACGCATCGTGCTCGACGGCGACATACCCTCGGCGGTGAACCCGCCGCCCGGGTGTCCGTTCCAGACCCGTTGCCGGTTCAAGTCGCAAGTGGAAGGCGGCAAGTGCGAGCGGGACGTACCACCGGTGCGCACTCTGTCCGGCGGCCATCAGATCAAGTGCCACCTGGATCAGTCTGTGTTCGATGCGATGGAACCGGTGATCAGCTTCAATACCGAGGACACCGCTGCGGGCTGAACCCTGGCGGCAAGGGTTCTCCCACTCTGCGTGTAGTGGGAGACGCGCCCTTGCGTCGCGACACACCGCGATGCCCTGGCGCGACGGATGGACAGACCCGGTGTGGGCGCGGGTGAGGGCTGAGGTTATCTGCGCAGGCACCCGGACCGCGAGCCGCGCCAAGCACTTTGCTAGACTTGCAAGCCCACACGCAGCCAGTCGAGCTCCACCATGTCACAGCCCATTCGCATTGCCGTCATTGGCGCATCCGGTTACACCGGGGCCGATCTGGTGCGCCTGGCGTTGCGACACCCGGACATCGAGATCGCGGCGCTGACTGCCAACTCGCACGCGGGCAAGCCGATGGCGAGCGTCTACCCGCACCTCGCCGCCCACAATCTGCCTGACCTGGTCGAGAACGCCGAGGTCGACTGGGACACAATTGACGTGGCGTTTTGCGGTCTGCCGCACGCGACCAGCGCGGCGGTCATTCAGGGCCTGCCGACAAGCGTCAAGGTGATCGACATGTCGGCCGATTTTCGCCTGCGTGACCTCGCAACCTATACCGAGTGGTATGGCGAGCACAGCGCGCCCGGACTGCTCCCTGACGCGGTTTACGGACTCAGCGAGCACTACCGTGACGCGATCTCTGCCGCCCGCTTGGTGGCGTGCCCGGGGTGCTACCCGACAGCGGCGCTCATGGCCTTGATTCCCTTGCTGTCGGGCGGGCAGGTTCAGGCAAACGACCTCATCATCGACGCCAAGTCGGGCTTGACCGGAGCGGGGCGCTCACTCAAACAGAACACACTTGGCGCCGAGGCTGGGGAGGGCTTGTCACCCTACGCGGTCGGCACCCACCGCCATGCGCCGGAAATCGAACAGGAACTCTCGGTCGCCGCCAACACGGACGTCACGGTCAACTTCACGCCGCACCTGATCCCGATGTCTCGCGGCGAGTTGGTCACCTGTTACGCCAAACTTGCCGACGGGGTCACACCGGCAATGTGTGAATCCGCGTTGCGCACCCGCTACGAAAGCGAGCCCTTTGTCGCGCTCGCGCCCGAGGGAGTGCTGCCGCAAACGCAGTATGTCCGCGGCTCCAACCGCGTAATGCTGGCGGTGCGGCCCGATCGCATTCCCGGCCGGGTGATCGTGATCGCCGCGCTCGACAACCTGGTCAAGGGCTCGGCCGGACAAGCTCTGCAGAACTTCAATCTGATGTGTGGTTTGCCGGAGACCACAGGACTCGAACAGGTGGCGATGTTCCCGTGATGCAGCAGCACGGCGCGGAGTACCGCACCGTGCGTGCGCGCACCTGGGCACTGCTCGATCACGATCACCTCGATCTGCACGACCAGAGCCGAGCCAACCGCATTGTCGAAGACGCGATCACAGTGCTGATCGTGGTCAACGTCGTCTGCCTCATCCTCGAGAGCATGCCGACAGTCGATGCACGGTTCGGTGGCCTGTTCGGCGCTATCGAGGCGTTTTCGATTGTGGTCTTCAGCGTCGAGTACATCGCACGCCTGTGGTCGTGCGTCGAGCAGCCGCGCTACGGCGCACCCTTGGCCGGTCGTCTGCGCTACGCACTGAAGCCGGCGATCCTGATCGACCTGCTCGCCATTCTGCCGTTCTACCTCGCTTTCGCCGGCGTGGACGACTTGCGAGTCTTGCGTTTGTTGCGCGTGTTCCGTGTCATTCGACTGTTCCGCGTCAGCCGCTACAGCCGGCCGATGCGCCTGATACAACGCAGCATTGCGCGCCGTCAGGAGGAAATCGTCATCAGCACCGTGATGCTGCTGATGCTGATGGTGATTGCCGCGACCGTGATGTACGCCGTCGAGCACGACGCGCAACCGGAGGTGTTTTCAAGCATCCCCGGGACGCTCTGGTGGGCGGTCGTCACCTTGACGACGGTCGGTTACGGCGATGTCTACCCCATCACCGTGTTGGGTCGCCTCGCGGCCGGGGTGATCGCAGTGCTTGGCATCGGCATGGTGGCCCTGCCAACCGGCATCATCAGCTCCGGTTTTGTCGAGGAATTTGCCGCCGACCGCGCAGCGCGCGAAGCCGAAGCGTCGGATGATTCAGCAGAGCGCTGCCCGCACTGCGGCAAGGCACTGGACAAACCCAATGCCTGAACAACGCACACAAACGCGCATACCGTCGCACGGCAATGTGCTGCGGGAATGTGTTCGTAACACGCAAGTGTGCGCACACGCGACGCGCCTGTGGGAGCGCGTCCATGACGCGCGAAGGAGTGCGTCCAGTGGCGCAGCGGGCAAATCCTGCGGCACGGCATTCGCGGCTCACGGAGCCGCTCCCACATGTGTATGTGTAAACTCCACGGTCTTGTGGGAGCGCGTCCGTGACGCGCGATGTGCCGAGCCACCGTTACAGAGCGAAAGGCCATGATCACTGAACTGATTGTTATCGTCGCGCCGGTTTTTCTGATGCTCGGCGCGGGTTACACCGCGGCGCGCGTCGGCGGATTTACCGAGCCGATGGTCGATGCAGTCATGCGCTTCGCGCAGAGTTTTGCAGTGCCGTGCCTGCTCGGGCTGTCGGTCGTTCGCATGGACCTCGCAGCTGATTTCACGGGCGACATCCTAATTGCCTTCTACACCGGCTCGATCGCGTGCTTCACGCTTGGCATTGTCGGCGCGCGGGTGCTGTTCAAACGCCGCCCCGGCGAGGCTGTGGCCGTTGGCTTCGCCGCGCTCTTCGCAAACAGTGTATTGCTCGGGTTGCCCATTACCGAGCGCGCCTACGGCCCGGACATTCTGGTCAACAACTTCGTGATCGTCTCCGTGCACGTGCCGATCTGTTACCTCCTGGGCATGCTCACAATGGAGATGGCCCGGGCAGACGGCCGCAGCCTCGGTGACACGGTGGCCACGGCCCTGCGGTCTCTCGCTCGCAACCCCGTGATGATCGGGCTCACGCTCGGTTTTGCTGTCAACCTCAGCGGTTTGACCTTGCCAGAGCCGGTCGAGGCCGCGGTTGAGCTCGCGGCTCAAGCGGCTTTGCCGAGTGCGCTCTTCGGCCTCGGTGCCGTGCTGGTGCGCTACCGCATCAGCGAGCGCCTCGGCGAGGCCGGCATGGTGATCGCGCTGTCGCTGCTGTTGCACCCGGTGTTGGTCTGGGTACTCGGTGCGGAACTGATGAGCCTGAGTGACGCGCAGATCAAATCTGCCGTGGTCACCGCAGCTATGGCGCCGGGTATCAACGCCTACCTCTTTGCCAACCTCTACGGTCGCGCCGAGGACACCGCGGCCACGGCCGTGCTGATCGGCACCGCGGCCTCTGTTCTGTCGGTCAGTGGGTGGTTGTGGTGGCTTGGTGTCTAGGCTTGGGTTTCGCGCTCCTTGAGCGTCAGTGAAGCGAGACCGCCGATCACGACCAGTACCAGCAAGGTCGCAAATGCCAGACGGTAGTTGGCGGCATCGAATGCCTGCACGCCCTCTTGCAAGCGACCATCCCAGCCGCGCTCCAGCAACCAACCGATCAGCGGTTGCATCACTGCACCTGACCCGACGACACAGGTGTTGACCACACCCATGGCCGCGGCCGCGTGTGCGGGCGGGTTGCCGACACGAACCAGACCGAAGGTCAGGACCATGCAAGCGCCGCCAAGACCGGTAACGATGAACAACAGGCTCAATACCGCCCGAGACGGCGACGGCAGCAGCAACAAGGTCAGGAATCCGAGACCGCACACCAGCGCACCAACCAGCAAAACCGGCTTGCGGCGGCCGAGTGCGTCGCTCAGCAGGCCGGAACCCACCGAACCGATGGCCCAGCCGAGAAACATCAACGACGCTGTGCCGGCCGCAGCGGATTCGCTGAAGCCGTGCACCTGAACCATCCAGGGAACCGACCACAGTCCGGCGAACGCCAGCATGATCGGCGTTAGCGTGAATCCAATCAGAGCGCATCGCCAGGTGTGTGGATTCGTCAACACATCGCGCGCGGAACCGGTTTCAGCTGCCGGATTGGTTGCGGTGTCGACTTTCTCTCGTGGCGCGCGCCGGGGGATCACCACAAACATCACG
>CALDHJ010000560.1 GCA_937941555.1 uncultured Granulosicoccaceae bacterium
TGTTCAGGTGAGAGAGCTCAAGCGCTACTGCCCTTCGTGCATCGCTACAACTGGCATCGTCCCCATGCCAGCTTGAACTACGAACCACCAATATCAAGGTTGTCACTTAATATGAACAACCTACTGGCTTTACACACCTAGCCGTGTGCGTGCCGTGTGTGTGAAATCCAGACAACCGGATTCCAAGTGGCTTGCGGTGAACCGGTTTGCGCTTTCAGCGGTCCGGGTGTGTCCCGGGGTGTGCAGGTTGTTGACCGAGGTCGGCTACCAGAAGATCAGGCAGAGCAGCATCGCGACGGCTGCTGGAGCTGATTGGCCGCGCAGCAGGGACGCTGCGCCGAGCGTCTTCCAGCCGACGATGCCGGCCACCACCACGCAGCCCAGTAAATAGAGTGCAACCGCCTTGCTGCCGCCGCCGAACAACGGCGTCAGCGCCAACAACAAGCCCACCCCGAGAAAGAGGTTGTACACGCCCTGGTTCTTGGCGAGCGTTGCCGTGTGCACGATCTCGGGGTCGTCAACCGATTTGCCCAGCACCTTGCCCGCAAACGCAGGCCAGGCAGTGATTTCCTTGAACCCGAAAAACAGGTGGGCAACCCCCACCAGGGCCACGAGGGCCGATGCGATCGTCAATCCCATGAGATGGCGTCCTTGTGTCTGAGTCCTGCGACCGGAGGATATCGTCAAACACCGCGTCTGAGAGCGGTGCCTGGTCCATTTGAGCCACGCCAGCCGGACTCACTCCTGCCAATCGCTTTGGGCGGCAGCGTCCGTCATCACTTCAAGGCGGCCAGGGGTTGCAAGGAGTGTCACTCGGGTCAACGGGCGCGAATCGATTGCTGCCGTCTGCAACGCGAAGCGCTTACACTGCAGCCCTCGCCATTTCCCACAGGACACACCCATGCTGAACCACGTGATGATCGGGTCGAATGACATTGAACGGTCACGGCTGTTTTACAACGCCGTGCTCGGCCACCTCGGCGCGCGCGAACCCATCGTCAACGAGAACGCGACGGGCCAGACGCGGCTCTTCTACATCCACAACGGCTCTACCTTCAGCGTCAGCGAACCCATCAACGGCGAGCCGGCGAGCGTCGCCAACGGTTCGACCATCGGTTTCGTCTGCGAATCACCCGAGCAAGTAAAGAGCTTCCACGACATCGCCATCGCCAACGGCGGCATCAGCATCGAAGATCCACCCGGCCCGCGCGAGAACAGCATCGGTGTGATGCACCTGTGCTATTTCCTCGATCCCGATGGCCACAAGATCTGCGGCCTGTACCGCCCGCCGCGAAAGTAGGGGCGAGCGCTCAGGGCTTCTCCAAAGACAAACCGTCGGACAGAAGCTTGCTCGACGAATTTGGGGACTCCCCGAGCCGCGACCCCGTGACGGGGAGGCCGGCGTGTGCAGCCCTGGTCAGTCGCTAGCGTGTGTGCGGTTCATCGACCGTTCACACCACATCCACGCGGTAGCCGAACCGGGGGAAGTGCACACAGACGGTGCCGACATCGTCTGCGGATCGCTCGATCACGACGGTGTCGGCATTGGCAAACCGTATTGACCCGGTGACCGGTTGCTCTCCGCCATCCACATCCGGGCTGACCGTCACCGACATCCCCTCTTCCAGCCCCTGCGGATCGCGTTCGGCAACCCCCGTATCCGCTTTCGGCTCGCTAGCGCGCGCACACGCGATGGCGTCTTCGGCGCTGAAGTCGGTGGATGTGCCGTGGCCAATTGCGGCGACGTTCTGTTCCCACCGTTCCAGATCGGAAAATTCCGACAGGAACGACGGCCCATCGGCCCAGCGCCCACGGAGAAACCACACGATGTGATAGAACTGGGCGTCGATGGACGACGGTGCGTCACCGAGCAGAAACGCACGCCCGTCAGACAGCTGCGCATCGAGCCCGGACAAGGGCGCGCGCATTTGTGCGACCAAGTGGGGCAGTTGGGCGTTGGCCTGCTTCAAGCCCTCTGCCCAATTTTCACCGAGATACAAACGCCCGCGGTCCTGGGCAAAGTCCTTGTCCAGGCTGTCGCCAACCGAGCCCAATACGTGGCGCACGGTTTGATCAAACAACGTACCGTCGGTCCACCGGCTCAGGCACCACATCAAGCCGTGATCCGCCGTAGGCATCAAGGACGGTGTCGGAAAACGCCGATCGAGTTCGCGGAGGATGCACTGACTGTCGCAGTAGATGTCCGCCCCGAACTGCACCACCGGCGTCCGCCGATAACCGCCCGTGAGCGCAGTCAACATCGGCTTCGGCGGCAACCGCGGAATCTCCACGCTGCGCCAGGCCAGCCCCTTGATCCCGAACGCCACCCGAACTTTTTCGGCAACGGGGGATTGGGGGTAGGCGTGGAAAATCAAACCGTCAGTGTTGTCAGTCACAGTATGTCGCTTCCTGTAGGTTCCGGATTCGCTGAGGTGTCAAGATATTAATATGCAAGCATGACGCTTCATGGAATGCGCCTTGGTGCTTATCTCACTCGGGGAGCCGCCGCAGTAGGTGGAACTCGTCGACCCGTTGGGACCTTGCGTATCTGCGAGCGCTCAATCGGGACGTGACATCGGTCTTTCTGGCGGTCACCCGCAAGATTCTTACGAAACACTACGCAGAGATCAACAGGGCCTGAACCCCAATTCTGAACGAAAGATGCCAGCGATGGCGACACTCGATGCGCTCTTTTGCAACAGTGCCTGTGTCCAGCGTTGCCACTTGTTTGCAAGGCCTGGGTATGTTCCTACTGCAGTGCATCCCAATGCTTTTGAATAGCCGTCGCGACTTCATCGGTTGGTGCGCCCTGAGTGAAATCGACCATGCCGGTTCTGAAGGTACCCTCGCCGATTGCGGCGGGCATGAGGTCGGACGCGCTGAATCGGATGGTGGTTGCGCCGAGCAGGGTCTCGGCCCTTTTGCGTTGCAGTGCATCGGGGTAGAGCGCGGGATTGCTGCCGTTGTGGGGGCTGAGGAAATCGCCTTGCGCCATGCCGATCTCGTGTGCGATCGGTTTTTTGAGAAATTCCATGAGCGCCCGCGCGGCGTCGCTGTCGTGGGTGAGGGTGAAGAGGGCGCCTGCGGCGAGTACCGGGGTGCCGAGGTCGACGTCGGTGCTGGCGGGCAGGTAGAAGATGTCTGCGTCCACACCGAATTCGGCGCCGTCTGGGACAACGTCTGCTTTAGATGACGCGTGGCGGTAGAGGTAGCAGGTCGGTGGCAGGTCGAAGAGGCCGTTGGGGCTGTCTTGGTAGTCGGTCGAGGCGATCGCGTCTGCGCCGCCGGCCACGTATCCGTCGGTGCGCGCGAACTCTCCGTATGCGTTGAGTGCGGCGATCACGGCGGGGTCGTCGAAGGCCAGTTCGTTGGTGACCCATTGGTCGTAGATCTCGGGCGGCTGGCTGCGCAACATCAGTTCTGACACCCAGTCGGTTGCCGGCCAGCCGGTGGCGTCGCCGTCGCCGATGCCCATGCACCAGGGCGTGTCACCGTCGGACACGATGCGGTCGCTGAGCGCCTTGAGTTCATCCAGCGTGGTCGGGACGGAATAGCCCGCGTCGTCGAAGGCCGCCGGCGAATACCAGACAAGCGATTTCACGTCGACGTTGTAGAAGAAGCCGTAGAGCGTGTCGTTGCCGTCCGCGTCTGCGAAGCTGCCGAGGTCGGCCCACGATTGGCCGGCGGCGTAGTGTTGGTTGACCCACGCCTCTGTCTCGGCCCCGAGAGGGGCGAGGAAGCCCCGTTTGGCCATGTCGGCGGCGAGGCTTGGCTGCGGAAAGATCGAAATGTGCGCCGCCTTGTTCATTTCGGCGTCGCGCATGGCCTGCTCGGCAACGGTGTCCGAACCGGTGTACCGGACATCAGCGCCGGTCGCGTCGGCGAAGTACGCAAGGACGTTCTCGATCGCTTCCTGCTCAGGGCCAACCCAGGGCCCGAGCACGGTGACGGTGTTGCCGCGCAGATCGGTTGAGGCGAGCGCGTCGTAGGCGTCCCAGTTGAAATTCCCCTCGCCGGGTGTGAACACCAGCGTGCTGTTGGCGAGCGCAGATGAGACCAGCAGGGCGGCAGAGAAACCCAAGGCGATGGTGCGGTTTACAGCGTTCATGTCGTCTCCGTCCTCTGGAGCCTCGGGTGTGGGAGGGGCGGATTCGGCATGCCGTTGAGCTCACCGACGGGCGAGTATTGATGAGCGCAATGGGGGTGTCAACGCACGCTTTTGTCACGGTTTTGACGCGTGCGACGGGTTCGCTTACGGCGGTGTATGCTGGCGTTCATATCCCTGTCGATCGTCGCCCGGAGGCGTCCAGCGTGATCACTGCCCTGACCGAATTCACCTTGCCCGAGGCCGTCACGCGTGACGAGGCCAAGGCCATTTTCCTCAGTACTGCGCCGACGTACCGCGGTGTGCCGGGGCTTGTGCGGAAGTGTTACCTGTTGTCTGAAGACGGCCGCACCGTCGGCGGTGCGTACCTCTGGTCGTCGCGCGAGGCCGCCGAGGCGCTCTACACCGACGCGTGGCGTGCCTTTGTGCGAGAGAAGTACGGCACCGAACCCAAGGTCACCTATTTTGCGACGCCAGTGGTGGTCGATAACGCGCTCGACGAGACGTTGTCGTTTGACTGATGGCGACGGCACGCCGTTGGCAGGCAGGCGGTGTCACCGTCCGGCTGCTTCCCTGGTACCGTCGGCATCTGGCAGAATGTTATCGGTAACATCCCGAGGGGTGCTGCAGCGCGTTGCCCAATGCTTCGGCAAGTGCAACGGCGAGCGGACACCCCCAACAACCGCGAGGGCGAGCTGTGTTTGGTGAAGTTGAAGGCACTGGGTTCGAGGTGATCGATCCGTCGTTTGGTGAGTGCATCATCGGGCACGCGCGCGTGGAGCGGCTCTGGAGCGGCGCCCGCTGGTCCGAGGGACCGGCGTGGTTTGCCGCCGGGCGGTATCTCGTGTGGTCGGATATCCCGAACAACCGCATGTTGCGTTGGGACGAGACCGACGGCAGCGTCTCGACCTTCCGGCAACCCGCCGACAACAGCAACGGCCACACCGTCGACCGCCAGGGCCGGTTGGTCTCCTGCGAACACCTGACCCGGCGGGTCACCCACACCAATTTCGACGGCTCGATCTCGGTGATCGCCGACCGCGTCGATGGCAAGCGCTTCAATTCGCCCAATGATGTGGTGGTCAAGTCCGATGGTTCGATCTGGTTCACTGATCCGAGCTACGGCATTCTGATGGACTACGAAGGCGAGCGCGCCGAGAGCGAGATCGGCGCCTGCCATGTCTACCGCTGGGACCCGGAGAGCGGAGAGGTTGCGGTGGTGGCAAGCGACTACGACAAACCCAACGGGCTGGCCTTCTCACCCGACGAGTCGCACTTGTATATTGCCGACACCGGCGGCACCCACACCGAAAACGGTCCGGCCCACATCCGCAAGCACCCGCTGAACCCCGACGGCAAGTCGCTGGGCGAGGGCGCGGTGTTCGCCGAGTGCATGGCAGGTTTCTTCGACGGTTTTCGCTGCGACACCGCAGGTCGCATCTGGACCTCGGCGGCTGACGGCGTGCACTGCCTTGACGCGAGCGGTGCGCTGATCGGCAAGGTGCTGATCCCGGAGTTCGTTGCCAACGTGTGCTTTGGTGGCTCCAAACTTAACCGCTTGTTCATCGCGGGCACCACTTCGCTCTACAGCGTCTACCTCAACGTCAACGGCGTGCCGCCGGCGACGGCCATCTGACCCCTCTGACCGGAGCTGCATTGTGGCCTTCACACTCGACACCAAACACCTTACACACGCCGGCGTGCTCGCGATGTTGAACGCGGCTGTTGCCGCAGCCGAAGCTTTGGGCCAGCCACAGTGCATCGTGATCGTGGACGCGAGCGGGGAAGTGCTCGGCGAAATCCGCATGACCGGTGCCAAGTTCCTGAGCCGCAAGAGCGCCCGCGCCAAGGCGCGCACCGCCGCGTCCATCGGTGCGCCAACCACCGCCATACCCGAAGCGGCTCGACCCCACATTGCCGCGGCAACTGGCGGGGAAGTCACCGGTCTCGGCGGTGGATTGCCGATTCGGGTCGATGGTGTGTTGATTGGCGGGATCGGTGTCGGGTCCGGTAGCGCGGATCAGGATATTGACGTCGCGAAGGCGGCGCTGTCTGCAATCGGCGCGGACGACTGACCTAACACGCGGCGAGCCATGCCGCCAAATGGGGCTCAGCGCAACTGCTCGCTGAGCTGGGAATCGAGGTGTCTGACACGGTCGGTGTTCAGTACGTCAAGGGCCTTGAGCTGATCCCGAATCTGCCCAACGTCGGCACGCGAAGGCTGGGCCTCCGTGACCGGACGCGTTACCGACGGCTTATGACGCTCACCGCTGGCCGTTGAACGGGTGCCGACACGTTCGGTCGCGATAGCCGGAATCACATTGGCGTCGGGATCGAGGTGAACCGTTTGGAATCGCGTGCCGTCAGGTGGCTGGGACGTGCTGAATTGCACCGTGCCTTGCGCGTCAGTCCAGCGATACACCGTCGAGGTGCCGGCCCGACCGGGCACGAGGTCCGAGAGGGCTGGCAGATCGGGCGTTGGGGGCAGGCTGATGCCGTCCGGCATGCGCCAAGACAGGGTGCTGAAAACGGCGAGTGGGTCCTTGCCCTGACTT
>CALDHJ010000561.1 GCA_937941555.1 uncultured Granulosicoccaceae bacterium
CATAGCGCCGGCCCCGGAAGCCTGTGAAGTGCTCCGCGAAGGCCCTCGCCGCAACTCAGCGCTTTCGTGCAGCGATCAACTCGTCAAGCGTGGCAAGTGCTTTCTTCGGCGTGCGCGCGTAGAAGCTGAGGAACACGCGCAGCCCGTTGTGGATGTACTTGGCGCGCGCGCGTTTGCCCGGCACGGCATCGGGTCGGTAGAGCGCCTGCGTACGCGGCCCGGAGAGTATGAGGCCCCAGAGGTCTTCGGCCGCGAGCTCTGCGTCGTCAAACCGCAGGGCGCCCGCGTCGCGCTGCTCACGAAGATAGGACACGATGCCGGCCCGGAGCGTATCGGGACCGACCGACTGGTAGAGCTCGCCGATACCCGGTATGCGCCCCGCCTCGCCGATGATCAAGCGCGCCAGCGACAGGATGTCGGGCCGCAACACGAAGTCCGCATACTGCCAGGCGAACGCATACAAGACCGTCACGCAGTCCTTGCCCTCGCTCTCGGCGAAGGCCTGCAACATGAAGTCGCGCTGCGGCACCAGCATCGCCGTGAACAGCGCCTGCTTGTTGCCGAAATACTGGTACAGCGTCGGTTTCGAGACCCCGGCGGCGTCGGCGATCAAGTCCATCGAGGCACCGCTGTAGCCGGCGGACGAGAACACCGTGAGCGCGGCTTCGAGTATCCGTTTCTCCTTCGCCTGGCGGTTCTGTTCCCGGCGCGTGGTGGCCATCAGCGCTGCACCTTGGCGAGAAAGTCTGCAAGCAGGCGATTGACCGCGTCGGGTTGCTCCAGATTGCAGACGTGGCCCGCGTCTCGGATCACTTCGAATCGCACGTTGGCACGCGGCACGGCGGCATGGACCCGCGCGGCGACACTGCGAATCTCGTCCGGCGGTGCGAGGCGATCGTGCTCACCGGTTATCAGCATCACCGGCAGATCGAGCGGCGCGAAATCAAATCGCTCGGTCGGCCGGGTGAAACAGTGCAACGCGTCGCGGTAGGTTGCCGCCGGTATGGACGCCATTGACGCTCGCAAGGCCTCTCGTGTCGCGGGGCTGGCCGCGGGGCCGGCAATGACGTCGACCACGGCCGGTGCGAAATCGGCCGGTACCTGCCCGGCATCGAGCGGGGCCTCGCGGCTGGCACGAAAACGCGCCTGCTCATCCGCGCTTGCCTCCGACATGCCGGTGCAGCCGCCACACAACACAAGCCCGCTGAGGGTCTCCGGGTGGCGGTGTGCAAAGGCGGTTGCGATCCAGGCGCCGTACGAGAGGCCGCACAACACCAGGTGCTCGACGCCCATCGCTTCGCGAACACGCAGAATGTCGTCGCAGTAGTCGTCCACAGTCGACTGCGCCGGGCCTAGTGCGCTGGCGCCGTAGCCGCGCAGGTCGAGCGCCGCGAAGCGTCCGCCAGCATTTTGCAGGCTGAATTGCGGCGACCAGTTGGACCGGTTGCCGCCGATGCCGTGCAGGCATAGCACGACCGGACCGTCTGCCTCGGGTGAGACACTCAGCGCGAGCGCCGGGTTGCCCGGCAGATCGAGTGTGAATGGGGTCGGGGTTGCGGGTATCGGTTCGCGATCCTTTGCAGGCGTCACGTTCGATACCGTCGCCAGGGTGTCGATACCCATGCCGAAGATGGCCTCGGTGCCGCGAGCAACCTGTGCAATGCGGGCTGCCGGACCGGACACGGTCGCCCCCCAGCGCACCTGACACTGCCCCGCTGTCACCGGCGTGACCGTCAAACTCGCGTGGTAGTGCTCGATGCCCGCGATGCCGTCGAGCAAGGTGTATTGCAGTGTGCGGTCACTGTCGCTGAAAAACGTCAGCTGTTCGCGGTAGACGCTGTCGTCGCCAGCGGCTTCGAAACACCGGATCAGGCCGCCGTTGGCAGCGCGCTCGGCCCAGACGCGCTCAATGGCCGGGTGCCAATCGCTGCAGAAGTCGCGCGCGACCGCCCACACCGCGTCTGCGTCGCGCGGAATGTCTCGGGTGACGTCGACCGTCTGGGTCATGCTCTCGCTCATGCGACCTCAGCCGTCGTAGACGCCGGCGTGGCCACGCCAGAGCGAGTTGCGTGCGGTGTCCGGGTCGGTGGGTGCGTCGTCGAGTTCGTCCATGTCGTAGAGCGTGAGCACCGAGAGGTAGTCTTCCATGATCTCGGAGGTGTAGGGCAGCATCAGTGCGCCGCAGCGGCTGTCGCGGTACATCCGCTCGAGCGGCAAGGATTTCAACATCGCCTGGCCGCCACAGGTGCGGATCGCCATTGCCGCGATCTCCTGCACGCCCTCCATGACGTTGTACTGCGCTGCGTACATGCGCAGCACCTGGCCTTTGGTGGGAAATCCCTGCGCCTCCATGAAGGCCTGCCACCAGAGCGCGCGCATACCGGCGAGGCGGCTGTACATCTGCCCGACCGCCTGTCGCTTGGTCGCGTACATCCGCCGGTCGGCGGGCGGCTGGCCGGGCAGCTCGCCGCGCAAGTAGGCGACGGTGAAGTCGAAGGCCCCCTGGGCCACGCCCATGTAGGTCGGTGACAGGGTTGCCATAACGTGTGGCCAGTGCGGCAGTGTCTTGATGAAGATGCCCCGCGGCATCATCAGATCGTCTTCGGTCACGAACACGTCTTTCAACACCAGATCCCGGCTGTTGGTGCCGCGCATGCCGAGTGGGTCCCACTCCCCCTGCACGGACAGCCCCGGCGCGTCCTTGGGCACGACAAAGATCATCGTGTCTTCGTGGCGCGGTTCGATGCCCTCGAAGTGCTCGGTGCAGACGATCGAGTAGTAGTCGCAGTGGCCGGCCAGGCTTGCGAATTTCTTGAAGCCGTTGATGCGCCAGCCGCCCTCGACCTGCTCGCATTTTGTCTGAGCGGGCCGTGAGGTCCAGTTGACCCCGGCTTCGGATATGGGCTGCGAGTAGATGCCCTGCTCTTCCACGGCGCGTTTGAATTGGCGCTCGCGCAGGGGGGCAAACGCCGCGCGTTCGTCGTCCGTGAGGTGCGGCAACTCGTACATGAAGCGCGACCACATCATCGACGAATTGTGCATGTTGAAGGTCAGCGCGGTCGCACCGCAGTATTTGCCGATCTCGGCGCCGACCATGGCGTATTCGCCGAGGCTGAAACCGTGGCCGCCGTATTCGGTGGGCACCGTCAGCGTCAGCAGACCTTCGTTGGCGAGGTCACGGTAGTTTTCGACCGGGAAACCCGCGCTGTCGTCGATGGCTTTCGCGCGCTCGGTAAAGCGTTCGCTACCCAGTTGGTTGATGCGCTCGAGCACGGCCTGAACTTCCGGCCGGACGCGGGCGAGATCGTAGTAGTCGCCAATCGTGCTCATCAGGCGAGCTCCCCCTGAAGTACGCCGTCCACAACAACCGCCTTGCCATCGAGCGACACCGTGCAGCCGCGCATCGGCAGGTCGAAGTGGCCCTCGGTGAAACGGTCGGCGTATTGGTTGGCGCCCGTTGACCAGAGAAAATTCCCGGCCCAGGCGCGAAATTCCACGGCCTGCATGTCGCGTTTGTCGTAGAGCGCGCCCGAGACCCAGCGCGCGTCGGGGTTCATGCCCCAGCCGACGTGCGAGAAGCCGTAGGCCTTCGGGTCTTCCCAGGCCTCCATGTATTCGCGGAACAGTATGGCGTCGAGTCCGTCGCCCCGGATGTCGGTCACAAAGTCGTTTTCCACTCGGCAGTCGATCCGGCTGCTGAGGTAGGTCTTGAAGGTGAGGTTCATGTCGCCGACGTCCATCACGATGCGGCCGTTGACCGTCCCCGGTCCCGGGAACGCGAGACAGAGCCCACCCGGCCAGTGCGCGACGTGGCCGGGGTTGGTGCCGAAGCCCGGCGTGCCGCCGCAGGGCGCGCCGCGCAGGTCAACGACTAGATCGGTGCCGGCCTTGGAGGTCACGCGCATCTCGGACGCGTCGTTGAGCATCTGCACACCGAGCTCGACCTTGGGGCCGAGCGACGCCTTGGGTTCGGTGCGCTCGAGGATTTCCGGGTGCTCGTTGGTCACCACCAGAATGCGCGCACCGGCGGCATCGACTTCCGGCCACTCGGGCGAATGGATCATGCCCTCGACTGTGCAGTCAACGACCACCTCACACTGTTTCATCGCTTCGATCGCCGCGCGGTTGTGCGCGATCGCGAGCGACGTCCCCGTGCCCTTGACCGGCACCGGTGCGGTCTGCGGCGGTGTCGGCATCTTGACCATGCAGAAGTCGGCGCCGAGGTCGTAGAGCGCGAGCTCTGCGAGGTGTACCAGCACCGGCCGCGACTGCGTCTCGGAAATGAGCGCCACGGTGGTGCCCTGCCCGATGCCGTTCAGCGTGAAGACCCGTCGAAACGACGCGAGCC
>CALDHJ010000562.1 GCA_937941555.1 uncultured Granulosicoccaceae bacterium
CGTGGAACCTGTGAGAAATTCGAACGCCGATTCCGGTTTGTCGAAACGCAGGCGTCTGCCAGCGGAAAGTCGATAGAGGCCCACACGCTCGAAGAGCTCGAAGCCTATTGGCAACGCGCCAAGCGTGAAGAGCGGGGTTGACTGCCGTCTGCATCAACAGCTGTTGCGCTACTGGCGCAAGCGAGTCACGTTTCGTGATACCCCTTTTGCGCCACGTCGCCCACTCCGGATCGGCGTACAATGTGGCCCCTGAGGCGAGAGGCTCGACCTACGCTTCGTGACACGGAGGCAGAAATGCAAGCATGGAATGAGTGTGCGGCGCGGCTGGTTGACGTCGCGGCCGGGCGTGCATCTGCAGACACACTGATACGCAATGGACGGTGGGTCAACGTGCACTCCGGTGAAATCCTGCCCGGCACCGACTTTGCCATCGTGTGCGGCCGCTTTGCTGCCGTCGGGCCCGACCTGAGTCGGACGGTCGGAGACAACACCCGCATCGTCGAGGCGGAAGGCCGCTATGTGTTGCCTGGTTTGTGCGATGCGCACATGCACGTCGAAAGCGGGATGGTGACAGTGACCGAATTCGCCCGTGCCGTTATTCCGCATGGCACGACAAGCCTGTTCATCGATCCCCACGAAATCGGCAACGTGCTCGGGCTCGACGGGGTGCGCCTCATGCATGACGAAGCGATGGCGCTGCCGATCAACGTCTTCGTGCAGATGCCCAGCTGTGTGCCGTCTGCGCCGGGGCTTGAAAATGCTGGCGCGTCGATCGGGATTGCGGACGTGGCTGAAGCCATGACCTGGCCGAACATCATCGGGCTCGGCGAGATGATGAATTTCCCGGGTGTCGCGGCGGCGGACGCCACGATGCTCGGCGAGATTGCCGCCACCCAGCAAGCCGGCAAAACCGTTGGCGGCCACTATGCGTCGCCTGATCTTGGCGCACCGTTCCAGGCCTACGTTGCCGGTGGCCCGGCTGATGACCACGAAGGCACGCGAGCGGAAGATGCGATTGCTCGCGTGCGCCAGGGCATGCGCGCGATGTTGCGGTTGGGGTCGGCGTGGTATGACGTTGCCGAGCAGATCAAGGCGGTGACCGAGTCCGGGCTCGACCCACGCAATTTCATTCTCTGCACCGACGATTCCCACAGCGGAACGTTGGTCAACGATGGTCACATGAACCGCGTTGTGCGCCATGCCATAGCCCAGGGCGTAAAGCCCATCACGGCCATTCAGATGGCGACGCTCAACACAGCGCAACACTTCGGTCTTGAACGCGAGTTGGGCTCGCTGACGCCCGGTCGTCGAGCCGATGCCGTCATCACGTCCGATTTGCCGAGCCTGCCGGTGGAGCTGGTGATGTCACGCGGTGAGGTGGTTGCCGAGCACGGGGGAATTTCGGTCGATCTGCCCGTCTTCACCTACCCCTCCACAGCCCGCAACACCGTCAACCTCGGGCGCGACGTGGTGCCAACCGACTTCGATACCGCTGCGCCTGCAGGTGCCGACCAGGTGCCCGTTCGGGTGATCGGTGTGATCGAGAATCAGGCACCGACTCGCGCGCTGGAAGCCACGGTGCCCGTTGTTGAGGGGTGCATCGCTGGCGACGCGACGCAGGACATCTGCCACATTGCCCTGGTTGAGCGCCACCGCGGCACCGGTAAAGTGCAGAACGCGCTGGTGTCCGGGTTCGGCTACAACGTCGACTGTGCAGTGGCGTCGACCGTTGCCCACGATTGCCACCACCTGCTGGTGGTGGGCACCAACAAGGCCGACATGGCGCAGGCGGCAAACCGCCTCGCCGAGGTCGGTGGCGGCGTGATCGTCGTGGCGGGTGGGGAAGAGGTGGCGCTGGTCGAGTTGCCCATTGCCGGATTGATGTCCGACGAACGCTCTGATGTCGTGGCCGCCAAGGCGCAGCAGTTGGTTCAGGCCATGGCCGATTGTGGTTGCACGCTCAACAACGCGTATATGCAACACAGCCTGCTCGCCCTTGTCGTGATACCGGAGTTGCGTTTGTCGGACCAGGGTCTTGTCGATGTCCGGGAGTTTGCCCCGGTTGATCTGGTGATCAGCGCATGAGCGGAATCGACGATTTGTCAGTTTTGCTGGCAGACATGAGACCGGAGCTGCAATCGGGCAGTTACGTGTTTGTGACCTTGGCTGACGGCCGCTATGGCGACGGTGCAGAGTACGAGCCGATCGCGAGCTGTCACGAGCGTGAAGGTCTGTCGTTGGTCGTACCCAAGGCCCGGGCCGATGCCAACGGCCTGGCTTACGATGGCGTGTTCCGCTTAATCAGTCTGGTGGTGCACTCGAGTCTCAGCGCGGTTGGCCTGACCGCGGCGATTGCCGCCCGTCTCACGGCAGAGCAGATCTCCGCCAACGTGGTTGCGGGGCATTTCCACGATCATCTCTTTGTGCCTGAGTCGCGCGCCGACGATGCCATCGCCGCGCTGCAGTCGCTGAGCTGACCTTTTTTCGCGTGCGGGCGCAAGCCGGCACCGTTCCCGTGTAATGGAGAGTGCATGAACCTTGGTGAATACCTGATCGCAACGCTCGAGGCGTGGCAGGTCGATACGGTCTTTGGTATCCCCGGCGTACACACGGCCGAGCTCTACCGGGGTTTGAGCGACAGCTCGATTCGGCACATCACACCGCGGCATGAGCAAGGCGCCGGTTTCATGGCCGATGGCTACGCGCGCACCAGCGGCAAACCGGGCGTCTGCTTCGTCATCACGGGGCCGGGTTTGTCCAACATTGCGACCGCCATGTTGCAGGCGCGTGCGGCGTCTATCCCGATGCTGGTGGTGTCGAGCACCTTGCCGCGATCCGGTCTGGCGATGCAGCGTGGTCAGCTGCACGAGATGCCGGATCAGCACGGCTTCGGCCGCGAGATCGCGTTGTTCAGCCACACCGTGACCGATCCTGCGCAATTGCCGGAGCTTCTGCAACGCGCCTGGAGCCTGTTCGAGAGCGCGCGGCCGGGACCGGTGCACATCGAAATTCCGCTGGATCTCATGGCGGCTGAGGCGGACGGTTTGCCGACCGTGTCGTCGCGCTTGCCGCAATCAGCGCCGGTCGCCAACGAGTCCGGTATTTCTGCAGCTGTGGATGCCCTGCTTGGCGCTGAACGTCCCCTGATTCTGATCGGGGGTGGTGCGCGCGCCGCCGCCAAGACCGCCATTTCGCTTGCCGAGAAATTGCAGTGCCCGTTGTTGTCGACCATAGCCGCTTCCGATGCCTTGCCTGCGCGCCACCCGCTTGTGCTGGGCGCATCACCCAGCTGCCAAACGGTGCGTGAACTAATCGCATCAGCTGATGTGGTGCTCGTCGCCGGAAGCGAGTTGGGTGACACCGACTTTGACATGTATGGCACCGGGATCCGACACGATTTCGGCAGGATGATTCGAATTGACATCGACGCGGCGCAACTGCACCGCAACTACACCGCCCACATTGCGTGTTGCGGTGATGCGTCAGATGCGTTGTTGCGCATTGATCAAGCCTTGCCGGCGGCCTCGATGGCACCCGATACCTATCGACTCGTCGAGAAGACCCGAGCCGACGCGCTGGCCGAGCAATCCGAGGCCTACCGCTCACAGATCGCGTTGTTCGAGACACTGCGGGACTCACTGCCCGACCTCGTTGTGGTGGGAGACTCAACGCAGCCGGTCTATGCCTGCAGCACCGTCTTCGCCCCGGGTAGCAGCGGCATGCGTTTTCAGTCGTCGGGTGGATTCGGCACCCTGGGCTATGCCATTCCGGCTGCACTCGGCGCGAAGCTTGGCAAACCGGACGCCGCCGTGGTGGCACTGACCGGAGACGGCGGTGCGCAATTCTGCCTTGGCGAGATCGGCACCATCGCAGATACCGGCCAGCGTGTCGTGATCGTGGTGTGGAACAACAACGGGTACGGGGAGATTGACAGCTACATGCGCGGTATCGGAGTTGACGCGTCCAGTTGCGCAGTGAGCGCACCGGATTTCAGTCAGATCGCGGCAGCCTACGGACTCAATGCCATGCAACTTGAGCACCCCGAAGGCCTGGTCAATGCCATTGCTTCGGCACTCGAGCACGACGGCAGCACCCTGATCGATGTGCGAGGGGTCGACTGATGCCGCGCCTTGCAGAGCGTACCCTTGCAATCGCCGGTGAAGGTGCGGCTGCGTGGGATATTCTCACGGCTTCGCGTGCTGCCAAGGCGCGCGGCGAGGATGTCGTGATCATGAGTGTCGGAGACCCCGATTTCGACACACCGGCGCCCATCGTCGACGCCGCAGTCGCAGCGATGCGCGCGGGGGATACCCACTACACTTCGGTCACCGGTCGGGCTGAATTGCGAGCGGCGATCGCAGCACAATTTGAATCCCTGGGCGGGCCAGCGACCACGGCCGATCAAGTGTCCGTGTTCGCAGGCACCCAGAACGCGCTCTTTTCCGCGGCGCAGTTGCTGCTCGATCCGGGTAGCCACGCCATTTCCATCGACCCCCAGTATGTGACCTACGACGCAGCCATTGGGGTCACGGGGGCGTCGCTGACGCGGGTGCCGCCGCGCGATGGCGTGCAATTGCGACCCGACGTGGCGGCGGTTGCGGCGAGTGTCACACCCGAGACCCGCGCGCTGTTTTTTGCCAACCCCTGCAACCCGACCGGGATCGTCTACACCCGCGAGGAGCTCGACGCCCTGGCGACAGTCGCGCGCGAGCACGATCTCTGGATTGTTTCGGATGAAGTCTAC
>CALDHJ010000563.1 GCA_937941555.1 uncultured Granulosicoccaceae bacterium
GTCAGCGCATTCGACAGGGCCAGCACGTCGGTGTCGGCGTTGGCCGGCAACGCGTCGGGCATGACGCTGCTCGCGTCGGGTTCCATCGGGTCGAGCCGCGATACGGCCCGCGCGAGGTAGACGGTGGGCGAGAGTGTGCTGTGCACGTAGCGGTAGGACAGCCAGGACACGATGTAGAGCGCGATCAACACGGCGGCGAGCGGCGCGATACCGTAGAGCGCGATGAGCCCTTCGACCCCGGCGCGGTTGAACAACAACACCAGCTTGCGGTTGCCACGCGCGTCGACATAGATGGCGTTGAATTCGCCCTGTTCACTCGACTGGTGGCCGATCCGGAGCGTTGTCGGGTCAACCGGCAGGCTGTCGCGGTCACGCGGTAACAGGAAGGCGCGCAGATTGAGCGAGTTGGCGAGGGGAGCGTTGCGGTCTTCTTCGAGCAGGGCCCAGTAGTGTTCGCTCTCGTCCTCCAGTGCATGGGTGATGAGCACGCGACCGAGCAACTCGTGGACGGTGACCAGCCCGATGACCGCCGCGAGCGCGATCACGGCGCTTTGCACCAGGAACGCGTGCAGCATGCGCCGTCTGAGATCTGTTTTAGGTTTCATCGATGATCCTGTAGCCGGCACCGGCCGCACTCTGCAGCAGTGCGGATTCATAGGGTTTGTCGAGCGCCTTGCGCACGGTGTAGACGTGGGTGCGCAAGCTGTCGCTCTCGGCGAGCTCGCGTCCCCAGACCCGTCGTTCGAGTACCGGCCGTGAGACGTAGGCGGGCGACGCTCGCATCAGGGTCTCGACAATGCGGTAGCCGATCGGGGTCAGTCGGATGGGTTCGCCGTCGCGGGTGAGCAAACGCTGCGCCGGGTCGAGTGTGAGGCCGCCGACCGACACGGTGCCGCTGCTGGCATAGTGGAGTTGGCGGCGAAGCATCGCGTCGACGCGGGCGAGCAGCTCCTCGGCGGCAAAGGGTTTGACAAGGTAGTCGTCGGCGCCAGCACGCAGTCCGCTGACACGGTCTTCCACCGTGTCGCGGGCGGTCAACATCAGCACCGGTGTGGTGTCGCCGGCGTCGTCGCGCAGTCGTCGGCAGAGTTCCAATCCGTCGAGTCCGGGCAGCGACAGATCGAGGACGATCAAATCGTAGTGGTTGCTCAGCGCGAGCTCGAGGCCCGTGTCGCCCCGGTGGCTGTAGTCGACGGCATATCCGGTGTTGGCCAGGCGCTCGCCAAGCATTTCCGCGAGATCGCGGTGGTCTTCGACGAGCAGTATGGTGGCCTTGCTCAAGACATCATCCTCTGAGACGAGCGCCGGTCTGCAACCGTGGGCCCGACGGTGCGCGACTGTTCATTGTGTCACGGCCCGTTGACCGAGAACTGCGCCGTTGTAGCCGGTTGCAAAAACGCGGTTGGCGACGCGGGGACAGCAGACAGTGTAGAGCCTTCGGGCCGAGGAACGGGGGAGCGGTGCATAACCTGACGCACATGGTCCTTGGCTACCGCTTCCAGACCGGTCTTTCCCGGTTCGATTGACCGAGAGCTGAGGGGGCTCGGGTTGTGCGGTGACTCACTGTCGAAGTGCGGCAGGTGGACGCGCAATTCGATCGGGCTGCCCGCGCCCTCTGATGTCCATTCGTTGTCTACCGCGACAACGGTGATTGCAGAACCGGCGAGCGGGGCGAAGTCGACAACGCCGGTATCGACCACGGTTCGCCCGCCCGCCACGGCGACCAATCGAGTGCCGCCGGCGGGCCAGACACCGAGATCGATGCTCTGTCGGTAGGACAGCGGGATGCCGGATGACATCGGCAGCTGTGTGCTCTCGGGTTGCAACACGTGGAGGTTGAAAGCGGGCACGCTGGCAGCGTCGTGGGAGACGCTTAACGAAATTTGTGTCGGCGATGGCAGAACCACGGATTCGGCCAACGACAGGGGTTTGATCGCGGTGGCTGCATGACGTGTGGCGGCGCGGCTGTGTGGCCGTGGCGCGATATCGAGTTTGGTGCTGTGCGGTGCGGGAATCGTGAGCGCAGCCGAGCGTGGGCTCTGCTCAGGTACCGGCAGCGTGGCATTCATCGCGCCGCGCGAATTGCAACCGGATGCCAGGGTGCCGATCAGGATTACCGCAGCCAGTGTTCTGAGCCAATGCATGCAAATGACGTGAGTGTGAGCCTGTGTAAGAGGTGTACGGCAGATGTGTGCCGACCGCCCGTGAAGATTCCGTGAAGAATGTGCATGATTGCGTGAGTCAGGCATGTGCATCCGGTCGGGTGGGGCGAGTGGCGGGCACTGCAATCAGGCCCGTGTTGGGATACTGTTACGCGAAACGCCACCAACCGGCGTGAACCGGTTGGTGGCGGTGTGCGCTCGGCGTGTTGTCAGCGGCTGAGCAACACCAGACCGAAGTCCTGAGGTGCGGCATGGACGCCCTCGATCGGTCCGCGTGCGATGGCGGTGGAAGCCGATCCGGCAGCGAGCTCTACGCCTTCGGCGTTGATCGCGACGGCGCCGCCTGCGACGACACGCACGTCGTAGCTGCCCGGTGCCAGTGCCAGTGCATCGGTGACGTCACCAAACGCAAAGTTGCTCAGAACCGGGTCGATCGAGCCGAGGTCGTGGGCGTTGACAGCGCCGGCTGCCGACACATAGACCTGCACTTCGCCGGCGGCGGGTGCGCCGTGCACCACGCGCAAGCTGGCCTGGGTGGCGATGCTGCGGTTCTCGTCCTCGAACGCGATCAGGCGGAACGCGTTGGCCGGGTCGGTGTTGGTCACGCGCCCGACGGCGATGACCGAGTAGTCCGAGCCTGCGGCGAGATCGAGATCGGGTGATGTGAAGATGCTGTCACCGATGGTGTCGGTGTCGGGGGCGACGTCGAATCGGTAGCCGCCGGCCGGAACCGTGACGTAGCTGTCGGCGGAGGGCACGACATCGGTGTAGCTGAAGGCGTCGATCAGTTCGGCGGACTGGCCGCTGTCAGTGCCGGTTGCCCAGACTTCGACCGGGCCGTGTGCGGCGGCGCGTGCGTCGGGCGAGAGGTGAACGACGCGTGCTGCCGTCTGGGTGTTGGCGTTGCGCAGGGTGACGGTGGCGTCACCGGTGCCCACCAACAGCTTGATGGGTGATCCGGCCTGCTCGGAGAAGGAGTCACTCTCGATGGCGAAAACCGACAGTGCAGCGCCGGCAAAAGGTTCGAGGTCGATGACACCGGAGTCAAAGGCCACAGCCCCGCCGGCAGCGGCAATGATCCGGACTTCGCCCGCGGTGAGTGCGCCGAGGTCGAGTGAGTCCTTGAAGGCGACAGCTGCGCCCGGTGTGCTCAGGTCGACCGGTGCGTCGGGTGCAAGCAGGTAGAGTTCGACCGTGGGTGCGCCGGGTGCGGCATGCGTGACGGTCAGTGAAATCTGGTCGGCGGCCGGTGTCGCGGCGGAATCGGCGACTACGAGCGGGCCGATGTCGGCCACATTGCCAACGGCGACGACGGTTGTCTGGGAGCCCGCAGCCAGGTTGAGGTCGTCAACCGTGATGACGGTCGCGGTGCCGCCGGGCAGGATGCCGTCAACTGCCACATCGTATTCACCGGCCTCGAGGGTTGCGAAACCCGAGCTCTCGCCGTAGCCCAGCGCCGAGATGGCCTCGCCGCCGTTGAGCGATACGTTCACGGCCGGTGCGTCGGGTGACGCGTGGATCACGCGGATCGCTGCGGCGTTCGGGTCACCGTCGGCGACGCCGTTGCCGGCGCCATTGCCCGCGCCGATGACAGCGCCGGAATCGGTGGAGAGGGTGGTGCTGTCGTCACAGGCGACGACAGCGATGCTGAGCGCCGCGACGATGCTGGCGTTGAGGACATTCTTGCGAAACATGTGTGTACTCCCGTGGTGGTTGTCTCGGGAGCCAGTCTCGCAATAGGGGGGGCAAAGCTGCGTAAAGGCGATGTCAAGATTGCGTGAAGATTGCCACTTTTTTGGCACCCGCGCCTGATTTACAGGGTTGCAACACGACCGAGCGGTGTCACGTTGTTGTGCCCGCTGTGGGAGTGGGCGGGTTCCCCGGTGTTCAACTAGCTGGGTGCTTGCCCTGATCGCGCTCGCGCTTGACCCGTTCGAATTCGGCGCGACGCGCTGAGAGTTCGGTGTCACTCAAGAGTGCCGGGTTTGAATAGTCGCGTTTCCAGTCGGTGCGGTCCGGCCAGATGACCGGAGATTGGCGGGTGGTTCGCGGGCAGGTGGCGTCGTGCAGCAGCTCCAACGCAAGCATGGCAATGTGGCGTTGAGCCGCTTTGTCCCCCGGTGGGCCGGCGGCGTTGCCGAGCGGCAGATCGTTGAACAGCAAGCGCGGTACCCCGACGTGCTCGACGATGTCGCGGGCGCAGCCCATCACAACCGTTGCAATGCCGCTGGCTTCGAGGTGGTTTGCCACCAGTGCCGCCGACTGGTGGCAAACGGGGCAGTTCGGCACCAGCACCGCGACATCCACGCCATCCTCGGCACACAGCTCGGCAATTCGGGGCGCGAAGTCCGATCGGGTGCGGCGGGTGGAACGGTCTGTCGGTAAACCGTAGAAGTGCTCGCTTACGCGTCCGAGCGTGCGTTCCGTGACGAGTTGCTCGAATGCGGCGAGCGGGAAAAAACTGCGCGGGTCTTCGGCTGTGGTGTGCGCGCGGTCGATGGCGACATGCGCTATGCCCAGTTGCGGCGGTGATGCGGTGGATGCGGCGTAGACATCGAAAAATTTGGCTTTGCCGTTGTAGGAGGCGCCCGGGCCTTGATCGCCCGCACCCTCGACAAACGGTGCGGCGGTGGTGATGAGTCCGAGTGTCGACGCAGAGAGCGGTTTCGATGGCGTGGTGAACGCGACGCGGTCGTGTTGGGCCCAGCGGTAGGGCTCGGCGTAGCCCAACGCGAGGTACCAGTCGCGGATGCGCTGCAGATAAGGAAGGGGTTCGCTGTGTGTCATGGTTTGCGTGGTTCGAGTTGGATGGTGGCCACACCGGCAATCACGATGGCGCCGCCGATGGCGGTACGCAGGCTGAGTGTCTCACCGAGGAAGACAACACCGCCGATCAGGGAGAACACCGGCAGCAACAGCAGAAACGGCGCAACGGTGCCGACCGGGTGGGTGCGGATCAGGCTGTTCCACATGCCGTAGCCCAGCGCGGTCATGATCAGCCCGAGGTACAGCACAGCGGCCCACACCACCGGCTCCGCATTGCGCACGGCCGCCAGTTGGTCGGATTCGAACAGGGCCGACATGATCGCGAGCTGACCGCAGGCGAACAGCGCCATCCAGGCCGTGAGGGTGAGGCCGTCGATGTCCTTGAGCTGGCGTATCAGAATTTGCCCGACCGCCCAACAGAACGCGCCGCCGACCACCAGCGAGAGCGACAACCAGGCGCCGCCGCTGATGTCCGGCTGGCCGGCGATGGTGGCAACACCGGCAAACGCGAGTGCGATGCCGAGCCACTTTCGCCGTGTCGCCTGTTCGCCGAGAAAGGCTGCACCGAGCAATACCAGAAACGGCACTTCCAACTGTACGACCAGCGCCGTGACCGAGGCATCCAGGCCTCTGAGTCCACTGAACGTCAGGCTGTACTGAATCGCCGATGCGATGACGGTGATGCCGCAAATGGCGGCGAGTTGCCGGCGTGGAATCGGCACGAACCAGAGCAGTGCGAGGGCTGTGACGGCGAAGCGCAGCGACATCAGCAGGATCGGCGGGAAGTGGTTGATCGCCGCCTTTGCGAAGACGATGCCCATGCCCCAGGTCGCGGCGACCGCGATGCCCATCGCCGTGTGGGTCGGCGAGAGTCTCATACGTGGCCTTCGACCAGCTGGATGCTCGGTGGTGTGTGCACGGTTGCAAAAGGCCGCGCGTTGCGGCATTCGAAGGACGCGTAGTGGACTTCACTGAGCATGCGGTGGCCAAAGTGGTTGAGGCAGACGTGTTGGGTTGCGGCGCTGCTGAGTTCGCCCCGCACGCGGGTGTAACCCAGTGCACGCGACTGGGCGTGCACCGTCTCGCGCATGCGTCGGTACAGACCCCGTCCTCTGGCTGATGGCGCGACCACCGCCATGTCGATGTGCACGGTTTTACCGGGTAATGGCGACGGTGCAGCCTCGCGCAAGGTCTGCAGCAGTGCCGAAATCGGATCGGGCGCGTCGGTGTGTGGGCTTGGCTTGTCGTGTCCGTTGTCCAGCGCCCACGCGACGACGCAGCCCAGGAGCGTCGTGTTGTCGGGGTGTGTCGCTACCACCGAGCAACCCGATGCGGCCGCGGCCAGCAGGGTGTCTGTGTCGCCGCCCTGCCACTGCGCCGCCTCGATCTTGAGCGCACGGTGCAACACGCTGCTGCTCGGGAAGTGTTGCCCAAGCATTGCGGACGCGTTGGCAGCGTCTGCGGGTGTCATGGCGCGAATGACCGGTTGCATGAGGCGGCATCTGGAATCGGGTTTGGCGACAGCGGCATTCTGACGCACACTGCGCGGCATGTCGCATCTTTCCTCCAGTTT
>CALDHJ010000564.1 GCA_937941555.1 uncultured Granulosicoccaceae bacterium
AAAACAATGCAATCACGACCCCATCAAGCCTGGTGGGACGGTATTGGCAACGCCCTTCGAGATCCGTGCGGATTGGCTGCGGCACGGCACGCTGTGGTGCCAGCTCGACTGGGGACCGGTAGAGCAACGCGACAGTGGCTACTTCACAGGCGCCAACGCGCGTTGTTGTGAGGACGCAGTGCGCGACTATTTTCTCGGTATGACCCTTACCGGCGATGCACTCACGCTGCGCTGGCAACCCTTCCTCGCCAACGGCCCGCTGGCACGCTGCCGGGTGTCCTGACGTCGGCAGTCCCACTGACGATAACGAAGTCGCACTCGGGTGAGCGAAAGGACGGTGTTCAGGCCGCCAGCAAGCAGCGGTTACGGCCCTGAGTCTTGGCGTCGTACAGCGCCCGGTCGGCGCGCGCGAGGAGCGACACGAGGCTGTCCCCGCGCTGACACACGGCGATGCCGCACGACACGCTGACCGAGAGCGCATCCAATCCGTCGTACCGCAGCGTGGCGACCTGCTCTCGCACCGATTCGGCCCACGCCAGCAACGCATCCGGTTCAGCTCCGCGGACCACGGTCACGAATTCCTCGCCACCGAGACGCGCCGCGAGATCGCTTTCAGCAACGCGCTCTCCCAGCACACCTGCGACGGATTGCAACACGGTGTCACCAACCGCGTGGCCGTGTGTGTCATTGACCTGCTTGAAGTGGTCGATGTCCCAGATAATACAGCTTAGCACCTGAGCGCTCTCGCCCTCGTTGAGCCACCGCGCCGTCATGTCTTCAAACGCCCGACGGTTGTACAAGCCGGTCAGGAAGTCGTGCGATGCGCGCTCGTGTGCGGTCGCCAGCGCGTCGCGTGTGCGCGCGAGTTCGGACTCGAGCGCACCGAGCCGATCGGACAACGAGCGGTGTTCCTGTTCTGCGTGCGCGTGCTGCACGCGCGCTTCCTCGACAAAGCGGTCCATCCGCGACCGTATCACGCGTGCGCGCACGACCACGTGTTCGCGGATGTCGCTGATCGTCTCGGTTTGATCGAAGACCGACAGCAGGTCGGTTGACACGTCACCGACATCGGCCTGAGCAAGCTCCGCCGCAGCCAGGCTTGCACCATCGCGCGCGTGCACAGCGCCGAGGAAGGATTCGACGGCATCGAGTTCGCCGCTGAGGTGTGTGACCAGGTCGCGCAACGAGCGATCCCGCGCGTGTACTGTCTCAAGGCTCAGTTCCAGCAGATCAACCAGATCCATCAGGGCCGCATCGAGGTCTTCAGGCGCATCGAGTGCACCGTGAAGGCGGCCGCTCACCGAGAGTGCGCGCGCCTGCGCGGTCTCCTCGAGTGGCAGCGCCAAGACCGTGGCCGCAAGCCGCGACACGGCGACACCGGGCGAGGACGCGGACGTACCCGTGGCATTGAGCGCCAGCGTCAGGGGCGACAACGCCGTGTCGAGTGGGACGTTGTCACACAGCCGTGTTGCCACGGTGTCGAATGCGGGTGAGTCGGATTCCAATGCGCGCAGCGCGCCGGCGAGCTCCGAGCGCCACCGGATTTCTGCAGTCTGCAAATCGCCGGACGCACGGGCGTCCTTGTACAGGGCGAGGAAGTCGTCCGCCACCGCGCGGATGGCATCTACGTTCTGGCTGTTTTCGCTCACGCAGCGCGAGAGGTTCAACGCCGCATCCACGAGCGCGTCGTTGGAGGCGTGGGTCAACCGCGACAACGCGGGCACCAGGTCCTGCAGCAGATCGGCCTGCTGGTAGGACTGGCGCTTGAACGCCTCGGCTTCCTGACGCAGAAACTGCACGCGGTCTTCGAGTTTTTGAAGCTTGGCTTCAGACATGCCACTCCCCGGGGGTCTCGCAGTCGCTGCAACACCGTGCGACTGGTCACCGTATATAGCGGCAGATCGGAGGCGGGCTGCAGTTCAGGCGGCGGGTTCACCGCGGCCGACACTCCGGGATTGCGCGCCGTGCCACGCAACCGTTAACGTCTCGTCATCACCACACTCGGCCGAGCGCTAATGTCTCTGCGTGAACTCAGACTCTACCGTGTTGCGCTGCCGGCCCGGCAGCAGTACACCATGTCGAATTCGGCGGTCAGCACGCCCTTTTCAACGGTTGTCGAATTGATCGACTCGGACGGACTGCGCGGCTACGGGGAAGTGTGTCTTGCCAGTCCGCAATACCAGAGCGCGCACAGCGCCGGCGTGGTCGCGTCATTCGAACTGCTCGCGCCGGCCGTGCTCGGCCTCGACCCGCTCCAGCACAGTGTTGTCAACGCGGCCATGAACGCGAGCCTCGACGGCCACCCCGAGGGCAAGGCTGCCATCGACATCGCCTGTTGGGACCTGGCAGGCAAGGCACTGAAGCGGCATGTGGTCGATTTGCTCGGTGGTGCGGCGACGGACAGGATCCTGACCTACCACGTGGTCGGCATCAGCGACGCCGACACGGCGGCTGCCGACGCCGTGCGCCTGCAGGACACCGGCATCACCCGAATTCAGCTCAAGGCCGGTGGGCGCCCGATCGACCAGGACATTGACGCGATCCGCGCGGTTGCGGGGGTCATGCGACCGAGCACCGACCTCGCCGTTGATACCAACCGCGGCTGGACAAGCGGCGAGGCCATACGGGTTTCCAACGCCTGCGCCGGGTTGACGCTCTCGCTCGAGCAGCCCTGCGCCACCGAAGCAGAACTCGCCGCGATCAAACCGCATCTGCGCCATCCGCTGATCGTCGACGAAAACGCAACCGACCTTCGCAGCATCGCACGCCAGATCACGCAAGGCACGGCAGACGGTTTCGGACTCAAGATCTCGCGTCTCGGCGGGCTGAGCACAATGCAAGCCGTGCGCAACCTCTGCCACAGTGCGCGCGTGCCGATGAGCAGCGACGACGCCTGGGGTGGTGACATCATTGCCGCAGCCGGCGTGGCCCTTGGCGCAACCCTCGATCCGGCACTCAGCCGCGGCGCGTGGATCGCACACCCCTACCACCAGACACACTATGACGACACCCACGGGCCACGCCTCGAAAACGGCTACGTGACCCTGCCACGCGGTGGGCACGGGCTCGGCCTGGTTCTGGAAGACGGGTGCTTCGGTGATCCGGTGGCCGTCTACCACCGCTGACCCGATTCAATATCGTTAATTGCGAGCGGGCAATGACACACTACCAACGCGCCGCACGCTAAAGCTTGACTCGATTCAGGCCGATTCGCAGTGATACGAAACGGTCATTCAAGAATTGAGGATCCAACCCATGCAGGATGCACCCACCCTTTACGTCACACGTGGCTCCGGAAACAGCATCAAACCGGTACTCGTGGCCAGTCAGCTCGGCCTTCCCGTGCAGTTGCGCTACCTCGATGTCCTGGCAGGCGAGACCCAGACACCCGAATTTCTGGCCATCAACCCGCTCGGCGCCGTGCCCTACATGACCCTGCCCGACGGCACCAGCCTCGGTGAATCGAATGCGATCGCCTGGTACCTCGCCGAGGGCACTGCCCTGATGCCAGATACCCCACTCGCCCGCGCCCAGGCCGTGCGGTGGATGAATTTCGAGCAGACGGCACTCGAAGCCAACATTTCGCCGGTGCGGTTCTTCAGCTTCATCGCACCCGATCTCGGCACCGACCACCAGGACATGTTCTCGGTCTGGCGCGAGCGCGGTACAGCGGCGCTTGGCGTGCTCGAGGCCTACCTGCGGACACACGACTTCGTCACCGACCACGGTTACAGCGTGGCCGACATCGCCGTGTTCGGCTACACCCACCTGGCCCGCGAAGGGGGCTTTGCGCTGGACGACTTCGCGGCGGTCTGCCGCTGGATTCAGCGGGTCGAAGCGCAACCCGGGTACCAGCCTATCGACGCCTTGCTCTGCGGCGACGATCTGGATCAGGCCGCCTAGGAATCCACTACATACCGGTGACGCACTGATGTCGGCTCGTTCCCGTCAGGCAGACGGACCCCACACGGCTCTCGCCGCCCGCTTGCGCGACATGACGCGCTTGCGCAGGCCTGTGTGGGTATTTGATATCGACCGCGCCCAGGTGTGCTGGGGCAATCCCGCGTGCCTCGAGCTTTGGCAGGCGTCAACCCTCGATGACCTGATGTCGCGCGACATGGGCGCGGACATGACCGAGACCGTGGCCAACCGCTTGCGCCAATATCAGGCCGACTTCAGCCGCGATGAGCAGTGTCAGTTCACCGAAGTGTGGACGCTCTACCCGAACGGCGTGCCGTGCACCATGGACGTGGTCTTCAGCGGCATTCGCCTCGACGACGGCCGCATGGCCATGTTCTGCGAAGCGGACGCGCGCGAAGCCTATGACGCGGACGCCCTGCGCAGCGCCGAGGCGCTCTTGCACACATCGGTGATGATCACTCTCTTCACCGCCAACGGCCTGCCGCTCTACCGCAACCCGGCGGCCCGCAGCAGTGTCGAGAGTGCAGATGAAACGCTCGGCGAGCACTTCGCCAACTCTGCAACCCTGCAGCGCCTCGAACAGGCAAGCGAAGACGAGATTAACCTGATTGCACCAGTACACTCCAAGCGGGGCCAGTGTTGGCATGACATCACCGCGCGCCGATGCCTCGATGCCGTGACTGGCGAGCACGCCTGGCTCATCAGCGAGGTGGATGTCTCGCGCCTGAAAGCCACCGAAGAACGTGCCCAGTTTCTCGCCGAGCACGACACACTGACCAACCTGCCGAACCGCAACCATGTCTCGACCGCGTTTCAGCACCGCATTGACAGACACCTGGCCGCTGGCGAATCCGGCGCATTGGTGTTCATCGACCTCGATCACTTCAAGGACATCAACGACACACTCGGACACGACGCGGGCGACCTGTTGTTGATCGAAGTGGCGAGCCGACTGAAATCCGTGATCCGCGAGTGCGACACCGTGGCACGACTGGGCGGGGACGAATTCCTGTTGATGATCAGCCCGCTGTCAACCCGCATCACCGTGCTCGAAATCGTCAACCGCATACGCCGGGTCACCGCCAAGCCGATGGAACTGCAGGAACGCGACATCGCGGTCACACCGTCCATCGGCATCAGCCTCTTCCCCGAGAACGGGCGCAACATCAACGACCTGCTGCGCCATGCCGATCTCGCGATGTACCACGCCAAAGACACCGGTCGCAACGACTTCGCCTTTTTCTCGCAGCACCTCAGCGACGCCGTCGAATCGCGCATCAGCCTCGAAGCCGAACTGACCGTCGCGCTCGGGGACGAGCAGTTCGTCACCCATTTTCAGCCGCGGGTTGACGTGCAGACCAACGCCATCACCGGCGCCGAGGCGTTGGTGCGCTGGCAGCACCCAACCAAAGGCATGGTGTCACCAGCGACATTCATTCCGGCCTGCGAGAGCAGCGGCTTGATTGCGCAACTGGGCAAAGTGGTGTTTCGCGATTCCGTACGGGCACAACGCGACTGGGCCGCGAAAGGCCATGTGCTCCGTGTGTCGGTCAACCTCTCACCCTTGCAGTTCAGCGAAGACAGCCTGGTCGAAGAACTGGTCGACATCGTGCGGGAAGAAGACGGCAACATCGACGGCATCGAACTCGAGATCACCGAATCGGTGTTGCTGGGGCACGACGAATCCACCATCGACAAACTCAATGCCCTCGTCGCTCTCGGCTTTCGCGTTGCCATCGACGACTTCGGCACCGGCTACTCCAACCTCGCCTACCTCAACCGCTACCCGCTGCGCTGCCTCAAGATCGACCGCTCGTTCATCCAATCCCTCGACTCCGCTCGCCCCATCGTCGAGCTGATCGTCTCGATGGCAAAACTGTTCGAACTCGACGTCGTCGCCGAAGGCGTCGAAACCCAAGCCCAGCTCGAAGCGCTGCGCGCCTACAACTGTCAGGAGTACCAGGGCTTTCTGTTCGAGAAAGCCATCGACTTCGATGCGTTCACGGCATTGCTGTCGCGGCACGAGGTCAAACGCTGTGCGTGATCAGATTGCAGATTCGACAAGTCAGCGCAAAAAACGTATCCACCGCCACAACCGCAAGATATCCGCCAGCGCACCCGCCACGTAGGTGTAGGCGCAGGCTCTCAGAATCCGGCGCGCTGCCGGCATGTCCGATGCCGGAACATAGCCTTCCTCGAGAATTGGTAGGGCTTTCTTGAAACTCGCGTCGTATTCCTCGGGCAGGATCGCAATATACATGAGCACTGACGACAACATCGTCAAGACGCCCACGGCACCGAGAAAGAACAAGACTGAAGGCGTGCGCGCCATCACCGTGAACACCGGTGCGCCCATCATGACGATCGAGCCCACCCGCTGAATGAGCTGTGCTTTCCCGAGGTACTTGTCGCGCAGGCGGGAAACGGGTTCTTCTCTGCAGAACTGAATGGCGTGGCCGATCTCATGCGCGGCCACCGCGACGGCGGTCAGCGATTTGCCGTCGTACACGTCCGGACTCAGGGATACGGTGCGGTCTGCCGGCCGGTAGAAATTCTCTGACGCGCCGCCTCGGACCACCGTGACCCCATCCAGGCCAAAGCGCTCGACCAGATGCTGCGCTAGTTCGGCGCCTGTGCCGGGCATGCCTTCGATGTGCGATGAATGACG
>CALDHJ010000565.1 GCA_937941555.1 uncultured Granulosicoccaceae bacterium
GACTCGCCCGCCGGTGACAGCGCCGGCGATCAGGTAGGTGCCGGTTTCTATTCGATCAGGCACAACACGCCAATCGCATCCGCCAAGCGACTCCACACCGTCGATCTCGATGGTCTGCGTGCCGGCACCGCGGATGCGCGCACCACAGGCATTGAGAAAGTTCGCGAGGTCGACCACTTCGGGCTCACGCGCCGCGTTTTTCATGATCGTGGTGCCCTTCGCAAGCGAGGCCGCCATCATGAGGTTTTCGGTGCCAGTGACGGTCACCGTGTCGAACACCAGCCGCGTGCCCTGCAAGCGGGTCGCGCGGGCCTTGATGTACCCGTTCTCGACCGTGATGTCCGCACCCAGTGCCTTGAGCCCCTCGATATGGAGATCGACCGGCCGGGTACCGATGGCGCAGCCACCGGGCAGCGAGACCTCGGCGTAGCCGAAACGCGCAAGCAACGGACCGAGCACCAGAATGGAGGCGCGCATGGTCTTGACGAGGTCATAGGGTGCGACGCGTTCGGTCACGTCGCGCGCATCGATCAGAATGCCGGCCTGGTCATCAAGGGTCACGCTGACGCCGAGGCGACTCAGGAGTTGAATCGACGTCGAGACGTCTTTCAAATGGGGCACATTCTGCACAGACACCGGCTCGTTGCAGAGCAGGGTCGCAGCGACAATGGGCAACACCGCGTTCTTGGCGCCGGAAATGTTCACCGTGCCATCGAGCGGTCCTCCCCCTGTCACTATTAATGTGTCCATGTCCCTGTCCGAGCGCGAGGCCGTTGGCACTCCCCGCCGGACGTGTCCGCTGGATCATGCGCTTTCCCCATGCTGGACGCAGCCGGGGTTCAGCCAAACCCACTATAATAAAGGAAACGACACCGGCCTGTGACACTGCACCTGTCAGCGAGAGTGGACGGCCAGCCCGACCTACCCACCCAGTCTGTGGAATCCGATTCATGATAATTGCCTTGCTGTCAGTGGCAGCTGGCCTGGTCGCGTTGCTCTGGAGCGCGGACCGCTTCGTCGACGGCGCCTCGTCGCTCGCGACCAACCTCGGTTTGTCTCCAGTATTGGTGGGCGCAGTCGTCGTCGGCTTCGGCACCTCCTCCCCGGAGATGTTCATCGCCACGCTGTCGAGCCTCGACGGCAGCCCGGGCCTCGCGATCGGCAACGCGCTGGGCTCGAACATCGCCAACATCGCCCTGATTCTCGGCACCGTTGCCCTGCTCGCCCCGGTCAACGCCATCTGGCACGACATCAAACGCGATGCCATCGCCCTGTCAGCGGCGACAGTTCTGACGGCGGTCCTGTTGTTCGACGGCACACTCTCTCGGTTCGACGGTGCGCTGCTGACCCTGGCACTGGTCGGCTACCTCGGCTGGGCTATCCGCGACGCCAACCGCCAGTCAAGCCAGGCCACCGGTGAGGAGACACCCGAAGATGACACCCGTGGCGCAACGATCAAGCTAGTCACCGGGTTCATCGTGTTGCTGGTCAGTTCACGCATCCTGGTCTCCGGCGCCGAGGAAATCGCGCGCATTGCCGGCCTCTCGGAACTGATCATCGGTCTGACCATCATCGCCATCGGCAGCAGCCTGCCCGAGCTCGCCGCCTCGCTGACGGCGGCGCGGCGCGGCCGTGCCGACATGGCGCTCGGCAATGTGGTGGGGTCGAACGTGTTCAACACACTCGCGGTGATGAGTGTGCCGGCATGGCTGGCGCCGGGCCTGATCGAGCCTGCAGCGCTCACGCGCGATCTCCCTTTGACAATTGTTCTCACGGTTGCTTTGATCTGGATGTGCAGCCGCAAGGGCCACCGCATTCACCGGATGGAAGGCGCGCTGATGCTGGCGGTGTACATCGCCTATCTCGGTTACCTCGGCTGGCTCGCAATGGCATGACCCGATCCAAACTCATCGACCTCGCCGACGCCGTACTCGAGACAGAGTCGCGCGCCGTCGCGGCTTTACGCCACCGACTGGACGACGACTTCGTCGCAGCCTGCGAGTTGCTGCTCGGCTGCGAAGGCCGAGTGGTCGTCACCGGCATGGGCAAGTCCGGCCACATCGGCCGCAAGCTCGCCGCGACACTTGCCAGCACCGGCACCGCAGCGTTCTTCGTGCACCCGGGCGAGGCCACGCACGGCGACCTCGGGATGATCCGACGCCACGATGTCGTCATCGCGCTGTCCAATTCGGGCGAGACACCGGAGCTGCTGGCGCTTCTGCCCTGGCTGTTGCGCCACGGCATCGGCCTGATCGCCCTGACCGGCAACCGGCAGTCGTCGCTTGCGCAAGCGGCCAGCGCCGATCTCGATGTCAGTGTCGACGAAGAGGCGTGCCCGCTGGGCCTCGCGCCCACCGCGAGCACCACCGCCTGCCTCGCAATGGGCGATGCGCTTGCCATCGCACTGCTCGACAGCCGGGGCTTCACCGCCGAAGACTTTGCCCTCTCGCACCCGGCCGGCTCACTCGGCCGAAAATTGCTGCTGCGCGTGTCGGATGCCATGGTGACCGGCGACGCGGTGCCCTGGGTCACGCCGCACACCAGTCTGGCCGAGACGCTGCTCGTGATGAGCGGCAAAGGCCTCGGCATGACGGTCGTGAGCCCGGACGGGCGGCAGATCGACGGCGTGTTCACCGACGGCGACCTCCGCCGCACGCTCGACGCACAAACCGATCTCAAGCACACCACCGCTGCCGACGTAATGACCTGCCCCGGCAAGCGCATCCGCGATGACGAGCTCGCCGCGGTCGCGCTGCAACGCATGCAGAAACACGCCATCACCGCCCTGCCGGCGGTGACCGAAGCGGGCGAATTGAGTGGCGTACTGCACCTCAACGCCCTGTTGCGCGCCGGAGTTGCCTGATGGGAGCTGGCAAGATCCTGCGCCGGGTCCTGTTTGTCCTGCTGCTCGGGCTCGCGCTGTTCACCTGGCTGCGCCCGCCGCCTGACGACACCGACCTCGAGTTCGAGAGCGTGTCCATGGTCGAGGCCGGTAGCGACTATTACCTCGAGGGCTTTCGCATTCTGCAGAGCGACAGCCTGGGGCAGACCGAATACACCCTTGAAGGCGAACTGCTCAGCTACGACCCTGCCCGCGATGTCGCCGACCTGATCGCGCCCGATCTCACCGTTACCCACCCCGATGGCCTCGTCTGGCAACTGACCGCGCGCCACGGTGAAATGCCCCGTGACGGCCGCAACATTACCATCAGTGACACAGTGCAATTAAAGCGAACCCTTGCCGACGGGACAAAACCGTCGACAATGCACACTGAAGCAATCCAGATCGACATCAATGCCGGCCGCCTCAACGGTGACGCCCCCGTCACGCTCCAGGGCCCCGGTTGGCAGGTCGACGCGCAGGGCATGACAGCCGATACAGGCCAGGGTGCCCTCCAACTTATCGGAAGAACACATGGCCGCTACCTCACCGCACCCGATTGACACCCGCCGACTCAATCGGGCCATGCCTGCCCTGATCACCCTCGCGTGCCTGCTGATTGCACCCATCAACTCGGCACTGGCACTCGAATCCGATGCCCGGGCGCCGATCGAGGTCGAAGCTGACAGCACCGAGTTCGACAACCAGTCGCAGCGCCACACGTTGCGGGGCGACGTGCGCGTCAGACAGGGCACCATGTCGATCAACGCCGAGCGCATCGTGTTGCAACTTGCCGACGGAAAGCTGCTCGAGCTCAACGCCCAGGGCAAGCCCCTGTCCTTCAGCGTGCAGGACGATACCGGCGCAACCGTCACGGCCGAGGCCGAACAAATTATTTACAAGCCTGGCGACTCGCAACTGTCCCTGCTTGGCGATGCACGACTGCTCAGCGGCGGCCGCGAACTCAGCGGCGAGCGCATCGACTACGACATTTCCAAGGCCAACGTGCAGGCCCTGAGTGGCAATGACAACCGCGTCCGCGTAACCATCGATCCCAACGTGGAACCCAACGCCGGCAGCGGAAACTGATGGCAACGCTGCGCGCGAGCAACCTTCGCAAGGCCTACAAACGGCGCCAGGTCGTCACAGACGCCAGCATGGTGGTTCACTCGGGTGAAATCGTCGGGCTACTCGGGCCGAACGGCGCAGGCAAGACGACCTGTTTCTACATGATTGCGGGGCTGGTGAAAGCCGATGCCGGTGAAGTATCACTCAACGACGAAGCCATCACCGACCTGCCTGTCCACAAGCGGGCCGAGCTTGGCATAGGCTACCTGCCGCAGGAAGCCTCGGTATTCCGCAAGCTCTCTGTCGCCGACAATATTCTCGCCATGTTGCAACTCCGGCGCGGGCTCACGACAGACGCCCGCACAAGCATGCTCGAGTCGCTGTTGGACGAACTCCAGATTCAGCACATACGCGACAGCGAAGGCATCGCGCTGTCCGGCGGTGAACGGCGGCGCGTGGAGATTGCCCGCGCGCTGGCAATGGAGCCCCGCTTCATTCTGCTCGACGAGCCGTTTGCGGGTGTCGACCCGATATCGGTCGGGGAGATCCAGCGAATCATTCGCCACCTCAAGGACCGAGGCATCGGCGTGCTGATCACAGACCACAACGTCAGAGAGACGCTGGGCATCTGCCAGCGGGCATATATCTTGGGAGGGGGATCAGTCATGGCGGATGGAACGCCAGAGGAGATTCTCGAC
>CALDHJ010000566.1 GCA_937941555.1 uncultured Granulosicoccaceae bacterium
GTGCGGGCATCGACCAACACATCAACCAGCGCCGCGGCATCCATGAAGCCGAGATTGACGCCCTGCCCGGCCAGCGGGTGGACACTGTGCGCAGCATCGCCGATCAGCGCGACACCCGTTTGCACATAGCGTTCGGCGTGGGCCCGAAAGAGCGGGAAGCTGCCACGTTCGATAACCCGCTCGACGCGACCGAGCCGGCTCGGAAAGTGGTCGTGAAGGGCGTCGAGAAAATCCGCATCCGATAAGGCGCCGAGTTCGGTGACCCGGTCGGGTGAGTGGTACCACACCAACGACGCACGCGCGCCGGCCAGCGGCAGCAAGGCCTCCGGCCCACTCGGCTTGAATCGCTGCCAGGTGATGTCCTGCTGGCCGCACGCGGTTTCGACGGTCGCGACGAGTGCATGCTGGTCATAGCGGTATGCCGGCGCGTCGATGCCGAACATCGCTCGCACGGCCGAGCGCGCGCCGTCGGCGGCAATCAGCAATCGACACATGAGAACGCGACCATCGTCGAGCGTAATCGCGTTGCCGCCCGCGCTGAGGGACACACTCGCCACCGATGCGGGGCACAACATCTCGCCGCCCGCGTCGGTGTAGGCCGAGACGCACGCCTGTTGTATCAGCGCGTTCTCGGCAATGTGTCCCAGGGTGAGCTCGGCGATCTCTGCCGCATCAAAAAGCGTCTCGGCACCGTTGTCGTGTTCCCATACAGCCATGCGGCGATAGGGTGCAGCTCGAGCCGCAATGACGCGCTGCCAGGCACCGATGTGACTGAGGAAACAATCGCTCGCGCGGCTCACCGCACTCACCCGCAGGCCGGGCTCCGCGTCAAGGTCCACGGCCGGCGGCATACTGCGTTCGACAAGCAGAGTCGAAAAACCCGCTTGCAACAACGCTGTCGCACATGCCGCGCCGACCATGCCGGCACCGACAACGACAATGTCGGCGTCGAGTACCGTTCCGCCCGTCCCAGCTGCCATTGCGATTGCGCCCACTCACTGCATCAAGGCGCAGTCTACCAGTCGCGGCGAGACCACCGACCCGACGCATCGCGCGCGAGTTCGAACCGCGGCCAGAAGCCGGGATCACTCACGACCGCAACCAGACCACGCCGCCCATTCAGCGAATAGGTCGAGAAGCGCACGGTCTCGCCCGGTGCGACCTCTTCGAGCGCCGCCTTGAACGCGTCGACAGAGTCCACGGGTTGGTTGTTGATCGCTGTAATCAGGCGATTGCGGTACAAGCCGTCCGACAGCGGGGGCGACCCGCTCTCGACATCGCTGATGTAGACACCGGACTGCGTGCCCACCATGCGCGAGCGAACTTCACGCGTTGCCGCCTGCACCAACACACCGTTCCAACTCACGAGGTGCGCAGCCCCCATGCCGTCGAGCGGACGTGGTTGGTAGGCGACATCGATTTCGGCCCCGTCTCGCAAGAGCGTCAAGGACACGGTGTCCCGCTGGCTCGCACGCTCCAGCGTGCGCAACGTATTGACGGGTTCACCGTCAACGGCGAGCAACAAGTCCCCGACTTGTATTGAGTCAGATGATTCCGTATTGAAGACCTGGCGTACGTAGAGCGCACGCGGGTGCCGGGGGTTCAGTGCGGCCAGACGTGCAACCTGCTCGTCGCTCAAACCCAGCTCGCGTGCATCGGTCAGGGGCAGGTAGCGCCAATCCACATCAATCGCACGGTATGCCTCACCCCCGCGATAACTGTCGAGCGCGTCACGCACCATGTCGGCTGGGAAACCCCACTCGCCCTCGGCCACATCGCGGCCTTCCTGGTAGGCGAAACTGGTCCAGAAGGCGTGGATGGTTGCGTCGGGCGTCACCAACACACCGCCAAGGCTCGGTGGCGGGTTCTGCACGTCGTAGGCGTCAAACACCGTTTGCGTGAATCGCGGCAGGTTGCTGCGGCTCAGCACCAGCGTGCGCGGGGTCGGCTCGCCGATGGCGCGGGCCATGACTTCGCCGCCGAGCCCGTACCCCACCAGAATGGACGCCGCGCTGTTGATGCCGGGCTCCGCACTCAGCCGCGGCGCCTGCAGCGCACCTTGCGGCAACCGGGCCGGGTCGACACGCAAGAGTGCGATGTTGTGTACTGGGTGCAGATAAACCACCTCGGCCGGGATGCGCAGGCTGCCGAACACCGTGACCCACGCCTCACCGAGCGAGACGGTTGCCGTGTTGCGGTCGATCAACACCAGCCCGTCTTCGGGAGACACCAATACCCCCGTGCCGCGGAAATTGCTCGCGTAGGCGTTCGAAATCAGGTGGGGCGCATCGAAGTCGACTCGGACCAACAGGTTGCCGACCGCGTCGAGCAAGGGGTCGCCAAACTCAACGGGCTCGCTGATCTGGGATTCGCTTTTTGCCTGTGCAGTGCCACCCTGCAAGGACTCGCATTGCCAATCGCGCTCGCCATCACGGCGCGAGCACATCGCCTCGCGGTGCCACTCACGGTCCACCACCAGCGTCGTCAGTTCGGAGGTGAACTCGCGGCGGGGAACCACAAAACGCACGACCCAGCGCTCGCCGTCGCGTGCCGCTTCGAGCATCGGCAGGAGATCATCAATGGTGTCGACGGCCTGGCCGTTGACACTGGTAATCACCGCGCCGACCGGGATGTTGGCGCGTTGGAACATGAAGCGCGTGCTCGCGAGGGTCACCCCGCGTCGCGGCAAATTCATCGTGCGGGACTGGTGCAGCGTCATGTCATGCAGCACCGCCCCGCCAAACTCCACCAGTCGGTCGGGGATGGCGGCATGCAGGTCTGACACCGGTATTTCGATCTCGATTCGCTCGCCTTGCCGGTACAGCGTTGCCGCGACGCGCGCGCCGACAGCGGCGTCCAGTGCGGCATCGAGACTGGCATATTCGAAGACCGGATTGCGGTCGAGTGCCACCAGCACATCACCTGCCTGAAGCAGCCCGTCGGCAACGCCACCGGGAAACACCTGGTTGACCACCAGCATGCCGTTGTTGTCAGCCGCGACATCCCGTGCCCGCTGCACCTCGAATTCCGGCACACCAAAGCGCAGCACCGTCCGAAACGACTCGTGTTTGAACACCGTTTGCAAGCCGCCACGCGAGACCGTTTCACCGGCCTGCAACAAGCGCAGTGCCTCGCGGATACGCCACAACGGCAGGAAGAAACTGCTCGCCGTAGTCGACGCTGCACCGGCATTGAGCGCCACGACGTGGCCGTTGATGTCGACCACCGGCGAACCGCTCGAGCCACCTGAGGTGCCCGAAGCCGCCTGATAGTAGAAGGTGTTGAAGTCACTGAAACCGTAGCGCCCGTAGCGCGGGGCTGCGCGATCGAGACGCGCAATCGTGCCAGCGAGGATCGACAGCTGCTCACCGCCGTCGGAACCGATGACGCGAATGTCGAGTCCCCGTCGCGCGCCTTCGGGTTTGAGCGACAAGCTGCGAGGCTGGTTGTATTGCAACGCCGCCGGGTCGTAACGGAAGAAGCCGTAGTCGTGCACCGGGTCGCGGTACAGGGGCACGATCTCGACACGCTCCATATTCTGGAAGGTAGCAAAGGCCCGAACCGGACCCGCGCCGATGACATGCCGGTTAGTCAGCAGAATGCCCTGTTCGGCATCGACGACAAACCCGGTTGCCGATGTCGAACCCTGTCGGTCATCGTCGAATGCGCGCTGTCGGGAAAGCGATATGGACACCACCGAGTCGGCGACACGGCTGACCGTATCCGACCAGCGGGCCGCGCTGTCGGCGTGGGCCAACAGGGGCAGGCTCAGGAACAACGAGAAGACCAGACGTCTCAGGGCAGGATGCACAATGCAGCTCTCTGTTGGGGCGTGCCTGCGACGGCTCACACCGCGAGCCATCGCCCGGTTATACTCATGGTCAGACTGGGGACCCATACCGGATCGTATGCAATTCCCGTACTGTCACAGACTCAGGACGCCGAACCGTGCACCCCGACTCTATCGATCATGCCAACTTGGCGTGGTTCCGCGAGGCCGCGCCATATCTCGCCACGTTGCGCGGTGCAACCTACGTGATCGCCTGGTCACCGGGCGCCGAGCTCGACACTGAACGCTCTCTGCTCGCTGAC
>CALDHJ010000567.1 GCA_937941555.1 uncultured Granulosicoccaceae bacterium
CGAAGAATTCCTGCGACTGGTGGAAGCTGGCGAGGTGATAGTGCTTGGAGACATCCTGCATGCCGAAGTCGCGGTCGGACGTGGGGTTGTTGAATTCCGCCGCGTCGATCAGGCCAGACTTCATCGCCGGCTGGATTTCCCCGCCAGGCAGTTGCACGACCGACATGCCCATTTCCAGCAGCACGTCGGCTGCGAGGCCCACCGTGCGGTACTTGAGGCCGTTCATCTGGGACGCGTCGTTGATCTGCTCCTTGAACCACCCCAGCGGCTGTGCCGGCATGGGTGAGTTGAAGAACGACACCACGTTCAGGCCAAGCGAGCCCATGAGCTCATCGAAGAGTTCCTGTCCGCCACCGTAGTGGACCCAACCCAGCACTTCCTGGCTGGACCAGCCGAAACACGGGCCGGTGCCGAAAAGCGATGCCGCCTTGGACTTCGAGTACCAGTAGGCCGGCACGTAGTGGGCCGCGTCGAGCACGCCGCGGTGCACCGCATCCTGCATCTGGCTGGTCTTGACGACCGAGTTGACCGGCAGCAGGTCGATGACCAGTGCGCCACCCGACATTTCGTTGACGCGATTCACATACGACTGCGCGTTCTCGAGAAAGATGCCACCGCCCCACGCGGCTTGCATCTTGAAGGTGACAGACTTGCCTTCGGCTATAGCCGGTGCGCTGATGGTGGCCGCTGTCGCCGCCGACGCGGCGGCGGTGCCTTGTAGAAATTTCCGTCGATTCAGGGACTGGGTCATAACGCCTCCTCTTGAAAGTGAAAAAGGTTGCATCGACCGCACAGGCGAGCAGGGCCGGTTCGCCCGGCCTCTCATTACAGGGGCCAACGCCACTGACACGGTGCTACAACCGAGAGTTGGCACACGCCACTCAGCGTGCACACGTCAGCCGTGCAGGCTGAGCCAACAAGTACTTTATGACCGAAAATGAACAATATGTACACTGTTTTGTGGCCTCACCGGGCCTGCGCTGCACCGGATAGCACACGCTTGCAATGCCGCGACGGGCTCGCCGCATCCGCCCGCAAGAGTCCGTCACATTCCCTGACGACGGGCGCCAAGGCTATGGACGCGGGGCCGGAGTCACCATCGTCGCCTGCATGATCGCCACTGTCTCGGTGCGCTCGCCCCACTCCCCGATCACTTCGCCCTGGCAGACGCTCAGCGTTTTGCCTGCCTTGCTGACCCGGCCGATGGCGACAAAGCGCGACGCGTCAGCAGGCCGCAGAAAATTGATCTTGAATTCGGCGGTCAAGACCCCGTGGCCCTCGGGCGCCAGGGTCAAGGCCGCGTAGCCGCAGGCGCTGTCGAGCACGCTGGTGATGGCGCCGGCGTGGACGTAGCCGTGTTGTTGCGACAATCCCGGGTGTGGCGCCAACGCGATGCGTACCTCGCCGGGTTCAATGTGTTCAAGCGTCGCGCCGAGGGTCGCCATCAGCCCCTGGGCGGCAAAGCTCTCAGCGATGCGGTTCTGGATCTCGGCCACCACCGGTCACTGCCCCTGACGGGCCATGTGCACGCCCAACCCCACCAGCACACCGCCCCCGAGGCCCTCCAAAACACGTGCGGCACCGCCCGACTGACGCATGCGGTCGACAATCAGACCTGCAAACACAATGCAGACGAGGTCGGCCGAGCTCAGGATGAGGTTTGTGGCCACGCCCAACACGAGAAACTGCAACCAGATCGGAAACGCCGCGCTCGCATCGACAAACTGCGGCAGGAACGCGATGAAAAACAACGCGGTCTTCGGGTTGAGCACTTCCACCGTGACACTCTCGGCAAAAGCGCGCGCGCCGGACTTGCTGATCGCCTGCTGCGAGGCGGCGTGTGCCGTCGGGAACACCGCTGATCGCACCATGCCGATCCCCAACCAGACGAGATAACCCGCACCAACCAGCTTGACCGCGGTGTAGAGCACCGGCACCGCGTGAAAGAGTGCCGACAACCCGGCCGCCGCTGCGATCACGTGCACATAACCACCGATGTGCAGACCGAAGGCCGCCCAGAGCCCGGCGCGCCGGCCACGCGCCAGGGTCTGGGCGGTGGTGTACATCAACGCCGGGCCCGGCACATACGCGAACACCAGGGTGGCGGCAAAAAATCCGTAGAGCAGCTCGAGAGAGGGCATGAGTCAGTGACTACCGGGCAAGTAATAGAGATGTGCAGCGCAACCGTAGACGCTAGCGTTCAGATAATGCAAGTTTAGCCCCGAGGGCAACGAAGACGCCGGCGAACACCCGCTGAATCGCCTGCATGGCGGCCGGCGAGCGGGCAACCAGGTGACGAACCTGGTGGGCCAGCACGCCGTAACCGACAAACACCACAAAGGTCATCAGCATGAACGCGACGCTGAGAACGAGCATCTGATACACCGCATGGGTGGCGTCGGCCGGCACGAACTGCGGCAGAAACGCGAGAAAGAAGATCGAGAGTTTCGGGTTCAGAATGTTGATCAGGAACCCGCGCAAGGCGACACGCGAGGCCGAGCGTTGGGTGGGCGTAGAGAATTCCAGCGCACCCGACTCGCGCCACATGGCGTAGGCGAGGTACGCGAGATACAACACACCGAGCCACTTGAACACCTGAAACGCCACCGCGCTGGTGTGCAAGATGGCGGCAACGCCGAACACGCTCGCACAGAGGTGCGGCACGATACCCGCCGTACACCCGAGCGCGGCGACAACGCTCGTGCGCGCGCCGCGCGACAGCCCGACCGAGACGGTGTAGATCACGCCGGTGCCGGGTAACAACACGACGATCATCGCCGTCATCAGAAATTCCAATGTCATGCTGGTGTCCTCGAGTCTGGCCGTATTGGCTCACGCGTTGTCAGAGAGCCCGTTTGCTTTGCGGATGTAGTCAACCAGGTGTGGCACGTAGTCTTCGGGGCCGTCGCCGCCGTTCGCCACCGCTGTCGCGTAACTGTTCTTGATCGCGTTGCCCATGGCGTTGCTCACACCGACGCTGTCGGCCATGGACGCGAGATAGCGCATGTCCTTGTAGGCGTTGGTCAGGGTGAACTTGTGGCTCTCGCGGTTGCCCTCGATCGCGTAGCCCATAAAGGTCCGGTAGAAGCCCGAATCCATGCGGCCGCCACGGATGACCTGATCGAAGGTCTGCGCCGAAATGCCGACTTTCTCGGCCAGTGTCAGCGCCTCGGCAAAGAGTGCCCCATACCCCATCGCGAGAAAATTGTTCAGCAGTTTCATGCGGTGACCGTCGCCGACCACGCCGATGTGCACGATGTTCTGCGCCCAGCAGGACAAGATCGGTTCCAGCCGCGCGAAGGTCTCGTCGGTTGCGCCGACGATCGCCCCGAGCTCCCCGACCTCGGCCTGTTGCGGGGTGCCGGCGAGTGGCGCGTCGGCAAAGGCCACACCACGCGCGGCCGCAGCGTCCGCAAGCTTCGCCGTCGACACCGGGTCTGAGGTCGAGCAGTCGACAATCACCGCACCGGACGCCAGATCGTCCAGCAGGCCCGTGACAATCGCCTCGACCTGTACCGACCCCGGCGCGCACACGTGCACGACATCGCTTGCGGCGGCGAGCGCCGACAGGCTCGACACCTCCACTGCGCCAAGCGACACGAGGTGGTCGATCGGGTCGCGATTGCGGTGGGCGATCACAGTCAGCGGGTAGCCTGCGCGCAGCAGGTTCTGGGCAATACCGTGGCCCATGAATCCCAGGCCCACGAAGCCGATGCGGGGCAAGTTGTCAGACATCAACGTGTGATCCAATCGGTGAAGGGACGCCAAGCCTACCTGAGCAGCCGCGCCGACTCACGCTCGACCGCGCACGCGCCGTTCAGCGTTTTCGGTGTTCCGCGATGAACGGTTCGAGGCGCTCGAGCAACAGCGGCTGTTTGTCGATGCCCTCCTGCATGCCGATCTGCGCGCCCTGCTTGACCAGATCCGGCGACACCTCGAGAAACTTCTGCCCGATCGGGGTTTGATAGAACGCGATGATCTCGTGCACTTCCTGCTCACTGAAGGTCTCGGCGTAGAGCGTGATCATCTGTGCGCGGATCGCGTCGCGGTCGATGTCGTTGTAGAACCAGCCGCGGTAGATCTCCCGAAGTTCGGCCTTGCCCGCGTCGTCGAGTTCGAGCTCGGAGGCCATGTGCTCCATCGCAGGCAGCATCGCTTCGAAGCCACCGATGAGCTGGCGGTCCATGCCGATCGCGACGAACAGGCGCTCGATCAATTCAGACGGCGCAGATGCGTGAAGCGCCGCACCCGGCAACCACAATGACGCCGCCAAGGCGCATCCGATGACCCGTGCCTTCATGGCGATTGTCTCCTGTCTGGAACCGTCCGAGTTCAAACACCATGCCCCCTTCGGGGGGGGCACCGCAACCACGGTTGCACGGTATAATCGCGCGCTCAGCGGCCAAGCGTCCGGGGATCGCCATGCCCACCAAACACTGCGTCGTGTTTTTCGCCGACCTCGCCGACAGCGTCGCCTTGTACGAGCGCCTCGGGGACGCCGCGGCGCGCGGCCACGTGTTGGCCTTGCAACGCCTGCTCGGTGACCAGCTCGAGGCCTTCGGGGGTGTGTTGCACCAGATCGTCGGCGATGAGCTGATGGTCTGCTTCGACTACCCGGACCGCGCCTTGGCCTGCGCGACCGTGTTGCACCGTTGCGCCATGCAATACAGCCAGCGCGAAGCGGTCTGGATGCAGCTGCGCATCGGCTTGCATTACGGCGACATCATTGAAGACACCGACGAGAACCGCCTGTTCGGCGACACGGTCAACGTCGCCTCGCGCGTCAACGGCATCGCCCAGGGCGGGCAAACCATCCTCACCGAAGCGGTGCTCGACCACGCTCCCCCGGCCTGGCAAGGCAGCGTGCGGCCCTTCGATGTCACCACCGTCAAGGGCAAAGCCGAGCCGGTCCAGGTGTATGACCTGCCCTGGCAAACCGATGACCTCACGGCGATCGTCTCGGACAACGCCCCTGGCAGCGCCGCACAGCCCGTGCGCAAGCAGCGCCTGGTGCTGTCCTACCGCGACGCCGAGACCGACCTGAGCGATCTCGACGCACCGTTTTCAATCGGCCGCGCCATCACCAACAACCTCATCGTGCACGCAGACTCCGCCTCACGCCGGCACGTCACCGTCGCCCGCGCACGCGATCAGTTCGTGCTCAGCGACAAGAGCACCAACGGCACACACGTCACCACCGACGCGGGTGAGACGCTCTATCTGCGCCGACAGGAGTGGCCGATCACCGGCAGCGGTGTGATCGCGCTGGGCGCACCCGGCGACCCGGGCGACAGCCATGTCGTGGCGTTCCGGTGCGAGGCGTTGCAGGGTGCACCGGTGCCCAGCTAAGGCGAGTCAGATCCCGTCAGTTCATGCAGGCCACGTAGTCGCGGTCCGGGCCGAGGTACTGATTGCGCCGGCCGACATCGAATCCCGGCAAGCCAATAGCGCAAGCCCGGTCAATGTCGAGCACATCCCAGAGGCGAATCCGACCGTCATCGCCGCTGGTGACCACGCGCGTGCCGTCGGTGTGAACCTGCATCCGCCAGATGGTGCGTTTGTGGGCCTTGATCGGTGCTGCCAACCGCCGCGCTGTCGCGGTATCCCACCAGTGCAGGTGGCCCTTGCGGTCGGTCGCGACAACGGTCGCGCCATCGGCGAGAAAGCCGACATTGGTCGCGCCACCGGAGTGGCCGGTCAGGCGGGTGATCTGCTCGCCGCTGGCGAGGTCGTAGAGAGTCACGATCTCCTCACCGGACGCCGCCGCGAGCACCTGCCCATCGGGGCTGAGCGCGACACTCCAGACCGTTTCGTTGTCGCCGACGATATCCAGCACCACCTCGCCGGTGGCCACATCAATGACCGCAATGTTGCCCAGCGCATCACTCGCCGCGAGCCGCGACCGGTCGGTCGAGAGCGCAATGCGTGTGAGCTGCCCACGGGTCAGCAGCAAGGGGTCGCCCCAGACACCCTCGTCCACCGAATACGACAGCACACCGCTGTCGGCGCCGACGAGCAGCGTGCGGTCACCGTGCACGAATGCCAACGCCCAGACCGACTGATCGGGCACCGCGGTCTCCTGCAGCAGCGCACCGTTGGTCGCGTTCCAGAGCTTGATCTGCCCGGCCCGGTCGGCAGATGTCAGCACCTCGTCGTTCTCCGAGTAGGCGAGCGCCCACACACCGGCGAGGTGGCCGCGCAGATTGATCGGCCGATCAGCCGTTGCGGTGCGCCAGATCTGCACCTGGCCGGATTTGTCCGCGCCGGCGAGGTAGACACCGTCGCCACTGAGACTCACGCCCTTGGCCGCGCCACCTGCAGTCTCCCAGTCGCGGGCGAGCGGGAAGCGCTCATCGAGCGTCCAGAAACGGACAATCTGATCGCGGCCCAGGGTCACCAGCACGCTGCCGTCCGCGCTCAGCGAGCTTGCAACCGGCGTCTGTGAATGGCCGGGCGCCGATGTGATGGCAAGCCTGGCATCGTCCATCGACCATTGCTTCAAGCGACCGCTGCTGTCACCGCCGAACAGGCGCTCGCCGTCGGGGTGAAAAAAGAGGATGCCGGTACGGCCGCTGAAATTGAACGGCGCATCGATCTGTTCGCCACTGGGAAACGCATGCAAGTTGGCGAAACCGTCGGTGTCGACTGCGGCGAAGCTTGTGCCGTCGATGCTGAAGGACAGATCAACCAGGTGATTCGAGTGCACCGTTTGAACCGGCCCGAGCACACGTTCGCCGGTGTCAACCGCATAGGCCGTGATGCTCTTGTCGGCGTTGCCGGTCAGCACATAGCGGCCGTCGCGGCTGACCGCGACGGCGTTGTAGCCATAGTCCGACTCGGCAAGCGGTGGCGGTTGATCGGCACGGCCATCGAGGAACACACGTTGCACCGTACCGGCATCGTTGGCCGAGACCACCGATTGACCGTCGGGCATGAAGTCGACATCGACAATCACGTCCGTGCTGGTCGCGAGCAACTCGGAAGACCAGCGCCCGGTCGGGCTCGGCTGCCAGTGGCGCAGCGTGCCATCGGTGCTGGCCGTCACCATCGAGCGCCCATTGGGGCTGAAAACGATATCGCGAATGCCGCCGTCATGGTCCTGCACGGGCGGTTGCACCGCTTCGCGGTTGGCGATGTTTATGAACTGCACTTCACCACCGAGGGTGCCGATTGCCAGCATTGACCCTTGCGGGTTCAGCGCGACAGATAGCGCATTGCTCGCCACCAGCGGGCTGCCAAAGAGAAAGGGACCACCGCGCTCGAGCGTGTGACGCGCCGTCGCCATTGCCGCGCGCGTGTCAAAGGACGCGGCTGACGGGCGTGACATCGCCATCGACTCGGCGGCGAGCACTAGCGCCAGACGCGGATCCTCTTCGACGTGGCCGTAGGCCGCCGCACCGAGCGCACTGGCAAAGCGCGACTCGGCGTCGGCGGTGGCGGCGTCGGCGAGCTCGGCGTTGCGCTCAGACTCGCGCGACGCCTTGATTGCGATCACGGACGACACACTCGCGCCAATCGCCAACACCGTGAGCGCGGCGATGGCGCTGTTGCGCAAGCGCCGGCTGCGCCGTTTGCGGGCGTGTTCGGCGGCCTCGCGTGCGTCTCGCTCCGCGACCGAGGCATCGAGAAACGCCTGTTCCTGCGGGCTCAGCAGGCCCGGGTTATTGCCGAGCCACTCGCTCGCGGCGAGCAACGGCGTGCCGCGGTAGAGAAGATCAGGGTCATGCGACTCCGCCTGCCAGTCCTGTGCGGCACGCGAGATCTTGTGGCGCACGCGCAGGTCGTCGCGCGACTCCTCGATCCAGCGGTGCAACCGTGGCCAACTGTGCAGCAGCGCTTCGTGCGCGATCTGCACGGTTTCATCGTCGATGCTGAGCAGGCGCGCGTCGGTCAGCACTTGAATCACCGAGGCATCAATCGCTTGTGCATCATTGTGATCGTTGAGTTCCGCACGCGAGACGACGCGGCGGGTATCAGGGGTGGTGTTGCTGCCGGCCGCGACCAGACGCAACATCAGCTGCCGGGTCTGCTCGCGCCCGGCGTCGTCAAGTTGGTGTTCGTAGGAGGCATCCGCCGTCTGGCTGATCGCCCCGACCACGCCACCGGCGGCCTCGAATCCAGCCAGCGTGAGCGTGTTGCCGTCGCGCCGCACCCAGGTCTCGACCAGCGAGTGCGCGATCAACGGCAGCGCGCCGGTCTCGTCACCAGCCTGTTCGATGATCGCCTCG
>CALDHJ010000568.1 GCA_937941555.1 uncultured Granulosicoccaceae bacterium
CTTCTCGCTCTCCGGCCCGAAGTCCCGAGACGTGATCGAGCGCCTGACCGATGGCGACATCGGTGCGCTCGGCTTCATGGGCTGCGGCCACTTCGACATTGGCTTGCTGCGCACGAAAATCGGCCGCCTGTCGGTCTCGGGCGAGCTTGGTTACGAGATCCACTGCCGCATGGGCGATCACATCGCACTGCGCCGCGCCCTGCTCAACGCCGGCGCGGCATCAGGCCTCATCGAATACGGCTTCAACGCGCTCTTGAGCCTGCGGCTCGAGAAGAGCTACGGCATCTGGTCTGCGGAATTCACGCAAGGTTACACCGCGTTCGAAACCGGCATGGACCGATGGATCGATTGGGACAAAGGCAATTTCATCGGCCGTGGCGCGGCCATCGCCGAACGCGATGGCAACGGACCCGCGCGGCGTTTGGTGACACTGGAGGTCGATGCCGTTGATGCTGACGCCAGCGGCTTCGAACCGCTCTGGCAGGCGGGCCAAAGGGTCGGCTACGTGACGTCCGGCGGCTACGGCCACACGGTCGGCAAGTCGCTCGCCATGGCACTGGTCACACCCGAGTGCAGCTCGGTCGATACCGAACTGAGCGTGCACATTGTCGGTCAGGAGCGCGGCTGCCGCGTGATTGCCCCCAGTCCGGCAGATCCAGCGGGCAAGGCGATGCGGCCCGCGGCAATGCAGCCAGCGGCCAAACACGCATGAGCGAGCAACGCCCCAAGCGCCGGGGACGGCGCAGCCGTACCACACAACAAGACAAGCCCGGACGCGCCCCGGACTACCGCCAACTGCGCAACCCCTTCACCCCGGTCGACCTCTTCACCGCCGACCGCATCGAGGCCATGCACGACGCCGCGCTCTCAGCGCTCGAAGAACTCGGGATCAAGGTCCTGCTGCCCGAGGCACGCGCGATCTTCAAGGCCGCCGGTGCCCGGATCGATGAGCACACCGAAATGGTCTACCTCGGGCGGGATATTGTCATGGACGCGGTCGCCAATGCGCCGCGCAGCATCACGATGCGCGGCGGTGCACCTGGCCGCGACGTCTTGCTCGAACTCGGCAGCCTGGTGTTTCAACCCGGTGCCGGTGCGCCCCACGCAACCGACCTCGAGCGCGGTCGCCGGCCCGGCAACGAGCGCGACTTCCGCGAACTGATCCAACTCACGCAACACTTCGACGTGTTGCAGATGATGCCCCCGCTGGTCGAACCGCAAGACGTGCCGACGCGCGTGCGCCACTACGCCACCATGGAGGCGCAGCTGACGCTGTCTGACAAGGTGCCCTTCGTGTTCTCACGTGGCACCCCGCAAATACACGAGAGTTTCGAGATGCTGCGGGATTTTCGTGGCCTCTCGGATGCCGACTTCCACGCCGAGCCACACTGCTACACCATCATCAACACCAACTCGCCGCGTACACTCGATATCCCGATGGCGCAGGGCCTGATCGATTTTGCGCGCGCAAAACAGGTGTCGATCGTGACCCCCTTCACGCTGATGGGTGCTATGGCACCGGTCACGGTCGCGGGCGCCATCACTCTCTCGCACGCCGAGGCACTCGCCGCGATCGCGCTGACCCAGCTCGTGCAACCCGGCGCGCCCGTGTGCTACGGCACCTTCACCTCGAACGTCGACATGAAATCGGGCGCCCCGGCCTTCGGCACACCCGAACACTTCAACGCGTCAATCGTGGCCGGGCAAATGGCCCGCTTCCTCGGGCTGCCGTGGCGTTGCGCTTCCGGCAGCGCCGCCAACATCAACGATGCCCAGGCTGCCAACGAAACCCAGTTCGGCCTCTGGGGCTGCATTCTCGCGGGGTCCACTGTTGTCATTCACTCGGCGGGCTGGCTCGAGGGCGGCCTGACGGTCTCCTATGAGAAGCTCATCACCGACCTCGAAGCGGTGCAGATGGTCGCGGAGCTCTGCGTCACCGCCACCGGTTCGAGTGACGAAGACATCGCGCTCGACGCGCTGCGCGAGGTGCAGCCCAGCGGCCACTTCTTCGGCTGCGCCCACACCATGGAACGCTACACCACCGCGTTCTACGAGCCCCTTGTCGCCGACTGGTCAAATTTCGGCACCTGGACCGAGAACGGATCCAAGACCGCAAGCGAGCGTGCAACCGGCATCTGGAAAGGCATTCTCGCGGCCGATGACAGACCCGCCCAGGACGGCACTCGCATCGAGGCCTTGCACGACTACATCGACCAGCGCACTGCCGACGGTGGCGCCGAAGTGGTGAGCTAGGCCATGGCACAACGGCCCGAACCGCAGAGCGAGCTACCCGCAGGCAATATCAAGGTCACGCGCGACGACTGGCTGCGCTGCGCGCGCGGTCGCCTGATTCAGTCCGGGATCGGGGATGTCAAGGTGCTGAGCCTCAGCGCCGAACTCGGCGTGTCGCGTTCGAGCTTCTACTGGTATTTCAAAAGCCGCCAGGACCTCTGCGAGGCGCTGCTCGCCGACTGGGAGCGCACCAACACGGCAGCGCTTTGCCACCATGCAGGTCTGCCGGCCGACACCGTCACGGAAGCGGTCAGCAACCTCTTTCGCTGCTTCGTGAACCCGGCCTTGTTCGACCACCAGCTCGACTTCGCGGTGCGGGAGTGGTCGCGACGTGACACCAGCGTGCGCGACACCATCGACCGCAGCGACGGTGAACGACTCGACGCGATTACAGCAATGTTCATCCGCTATGGCACCCCGCCCGAACTCGCCGACGTGAGGGCGCGGGTTCTGTATTTCATGCAGATCGGCTACTACGCACTCGATCTTGCAGAGCCCTTGACTGAGCGCTTGCGGCGAACCGAAAACTACCTCTTTGCCTTCACTGGCGAGACACCGCAAAGCCAAGAGATCGCCGCGCTCGCAGAGTACGCCCGCAAGGTAATACCGCAATGACTGATCACTACAGCGCCTGGCGATTGTTTCGCGAGGGCCTGCGCGGCCACACGGGTTGGCAGCCGGCCTGGCGCAAGGCGACACCCGCGGCAGAATACGACGCCATCGTGATCGGTGGCGGTGGACACGGACTCGCGACCGCCTACTACCTCGCCAAAAACCACGGCTTCACGCGCGTTGCGTTGCTCGAGAAGAATTGGATCGGTGGCGGCAACACCGGGCGCAACACCACCGCTGTGCGGTCCAACTATTTCTACCCCGAGAGTGTCGCGCTCTACGATCTGTCGCTGCGGCTGTACGAGGGGCTGAGCGAAGAGCTCAACTACAACGTCATGTTGAGCCAGCGTGGCATGCTGATCGCCGCGCACACCCCGATGCAAATGGAAATCTGCACCCGAATCGTCAACGCCATGAAACTCAATGGCGTTGACGGCGAAGTCATGTCAGCCGCCGAAGCGCGAGACAAGCTGCCGTTGCTGAACGAGACCTCAGACCGCCGCTACACCTGCCAGGGCGGCATCTGGCAGGGACGCGCCGGGGTTGCGCGCCACGACGCGGTCGCCTGGGGCTACGCCCGCGCCGCGAGTGCACTCGGCGTCGACATCATCGAAAACTGCGACGTCACGGCCCTCGATATCGAGGGCGGAGCCGTACGCGGGGTCGAGACCTCGCTTGGCCCGATTCGCGCACAACGCATCGGCATCGCAACTGCAGGTGCGACCCCCGCCTTTGCACGCATGGCGGGGGTCACCCTGCCGATCCACAACTACGCCTTGCAGGCTTTTGTCTCGGAACCGGTCAAGCCCTGCCTCGACACCGTGTTGCTATACCTCGGCACTGGCACCTACGTGTCTCAATCGGACAAGGGCGAGCTGGTGTTCGGCGGCGGCCTCGACCGTGTGCCAACTTACGGCCAACGCGGCAACTTGCCAGCCCAGGAAACCGTGATTTCCGGGCTGCTTGAAATGTTCCCGGCCTTCGCCCAATTGAAACTGCTTCGCCAATGGGCCGGTGTGGTCGATGTCGTGCCGGACAGCTCGCCGGTCATCGGACCGGTCGGCCCCGAAGGGCTCTACATCAACTGCGGCTGGGGCACGGGCGGCTTCAAGGCCATCCCCGCCGGCGGCTGGTTGCTCGCACACCTAGTGGCCACCGGCGAACACCACGACATCAGTCGGCCCTTCGACCTCGACCGCTTCAAAACCGGCCGACTCATCGACGAAGCCGCAGGCTCGGGGATCGCACATTGATGACAGACCACCGCACCGAACAACAACACTTCACCTGTGGGAGCTACCGTGTGACGGA
>CALDHJ010000569.1 GCA_937941555.1 uncultured Granulosicoccaceae bacterium
CCCGATCGCCGCCACATCACTCTCGCCCCGCGCGTCAAACGGCAGTAAGAAAACCGGCGTCGCGCCATCACGGTTGGTGAGATTCAGCAGGTCGCCGGTTGCCAGATGCAGCAGCACGGGCCGGTCAGGCCGGAGTAGCCGGATCGGATGGGACCCGCCGTGGCCAGCGTAGTGGCGAGCACGCGAATCAAATCCGCCACCTGCCGGGCGGTGCACCCAGTCGAGCGGAACCTTCCCGCGCGGCACAGAGCCGTGGGGCGCGTCATGCTGATCCTGTTCGGGTAATGCCATTTACCTGCCTCGACTGACCGAAACACCCTGTCAGATCAATCGCTTGTAGGCCCTTTGCAGCCCGCTGCGCAGTGCAGTATTTTGCTCAAAGGCGCCATGTAACCGGTTACATGTGGCACCATTATTATTCTTCGACATAAAGTGGTCAAGTCGCGACGCGTTTTCCGCTATGGATCAACCGAACGATTCACCCTCAGGCATCCGTCAAATCGCCCGGCAGGCCGGCGTCTCGACCGCGACCGTGTCACGGGTGCTCAACGGCAGTGCGCGCGTCTCCGACGACACGCGTGCGCGCGTGCTCAAGGCCGTCACCCAGCACAACTACCGGCCCAACGCCGCCGCAAAGGCGCTAGCAACCCGGCGCACGCGAACGGTGGCGGCCGTCATACCCACGCTCGAGCACTCGATCTTCGCCAAGTTCATGAATGTGCTCGAAGACGAGCTCGCCGCGGCAGGCTACAGCCTGGTCATCGCCACCCACCGTTTCGACTACCGATCCGAGCTGAAACGGTGCAGTGATGTGCTGCACCTCGGGGCCGAAGCTGTCATTGTCTCAGGCGCGGATCACGACCCCGAGCTTCCGACCCTGTTGGCCACAGCCAACGTCCCCTTCGTCTACACGAGTGTGTACGCACCCGACAGCGCGGTACCCACCTTCGGGTACAACAACAGCCGCCTCGCCAGCGACGCGGTGGCACACCTCGCGGCACTCGGCCACCAGGACATTGCGGTCTTGCACGGACCCACCGCCGCAAATGACCGCATGCGCCATCGCCTGATCGGAGTTCGCGACGCAGCACAGCGCAACCCCGCGATCACCCTGACCGAAATCGAATCACCGATCGGGGCTGCCGGGGGCGCTGAGCAGTTGGCTGCCTGGGTCGAATCGGGCCGCTTACCCGACGCCTGCCTGTGTTTGGCGGATGTGTACGCCCTTGGCATATTGCACGAAGCGCAACGGCGCGCCATCCGCATTCCCGATGAGCTGTCTGTGATGGGATTTGAAAACCTGGACTGGACCGCAAACAGCGCCCCCCGACTGACGTGCCTCTCGCTGCCCACCGTAGAGATGGGCCAGGCCACGGCGCGCGGAATCATTGCGCACCTCGATGACGGCCAGCCCCTTGCCGACGCCGACTTTGCCGCCACGATTGTCGAACGGGAATCCACCCGTCAACGGTAGAGTCGCGTAGGCTCTAGCCCCTCAATGCCAAGACCGAGACAGCCTGTTGTGTCGATGAAATACGAGCTCGCACAAGTCAATATCGCCCGCTTTCGCGTACCCGCCGACGACCCGGTGAATGCCGACTTCGTTGACAATCTCGATCGCGTCAACGCCATCGCTGAAACCCAGCCGGGATTTGTCTGGCGGTTGATCGGCTCCGGCAACGACGCGCTCGACCTGCAGGCCTTCGACGACCCGTTGATCATAACCAACCTCTCCGTGTGGACCGACGTGCGGTCGCTTGTGGACTTTATCTACCGCAACCCTGCACACAAAGACATCATGCGTCGGCGCAAAGAGTGGTTTGATCGGCTCGATCTGCACATGGTTCTGTGGTGGGTGGAGGCCGGTCGGCGCCCGACCCTGGACGAGGCCAAACTCCGCCTGGAACTGCTTCGACAGCTGGGCCCGACCTACGCAGCCTTCACGTTCAAGCGGCCCTTTGCCGCCCCGTCCGGAGAGCTGATCGACCCCTTCAGCGACGACGGCACTTGATTGCCTGAAATCCACACCGCACGTGGCGAAAAACATCTGCCCGCGCCATGCGCCGGTTCAGAGTTCGCGCCCTGCGCGAAATTCGTTCCAACGCATAACCGCGTTCGCGCCAAGCGTTGCAACGGGCTCTGGTGGAAGGGTTTTCAGTTCTTCTTCTGCTTCAAGGTGCGTCGCGAGCGCCGAATTCACCCGCGCGACCCGCTCCGCCGCCGCGATACCGGCGAGGGTGCCACGTGCGGCACCGAGGCCGTTCTGGCACACGGCCAAATGCAAGCCCGGCTGCGGTTCTGAAAACGCGGATACACCGTTCCACGACAGGCACAACCGACCACCCCAGACGTATTCCATGCCGACCGCTTTCAGCGTCGGAAATCTGCGGACAAAACTCGTGCGCAGGGTGCGAGCAACCCGCACCAGACGCGCGTTATCGATTTCCATCGAGGGATCACAGGTGAAACGGTTTCGCACCACGATGCGGGCGCCACCTGTGCCGTCAACCCGTCGGACCGTCGTACCCATGGGGTCTGACGGCGTCAATGACCATCTGACTTGTCCACCCAGTGACCGCAACTCCCGATCCGAGAGCGCACGCGTCATCCCGGCGTAGGTAAAGACATGCAGCAATTGCCTTGGGTAAAAGCCGAAGCTTGCCGCGTGGCCGTTCACTGCCAGAATCACGCTCGGCGCCGTCACCTGGCCGCGATTGGTGCGCGCGCACCAGTCACCGCCCGCGCGGGCAAGTTCGCTGACACCGCTGTGCTCAAACAATCGACACCGCCCGCCGCTTGCCGCCACCGTGCCGTCGGCGAGCAATCGGTTGTACAGCGCCGGCTGCAACATCGCCGTGCCAGGCGTGTAAAGGCCATCGAGGTAGTAGTCCGTCCCGGTCAGGTCGCGCATCGCCCTCGCATCCAACCGCTCACTGAACTCATCCAGGGACGCGAGATGTGCGGCGTAATCCGTGTTGTGGCGAACACCCTTTTCAGTAGCCGCCCCGTTGACTTTACCAACGGCTTGAACCGCCTCACTCGGCATGGCGAGTGTGTCGCGCTGCGCGAGGGCGAAGGCAACGGCCTCGCGGTTCTGGGCGATGACAAGCCTGTCTCGATCGCGGCTGCCGCCGTAATCGCTCGATGCGAGATCATGCGGCAGATCGATCATGAAGCCCGAATTGCGACCGGAAGGTCCGTCCCCGATGGCAGACGCATCGAGTAACACCGCCGAGGCTTCGGGCTCGCACTCGTTGAAACGCCTCAAGGCCGCGAGCCCCGCGAAACCGCCACCGATAATCAGCAGATCGGCTGTGATCGCCTCCCCCAGGGGTGGCGACGGCGCTCGCGGCGGCAACACATCCTGCCAGCCGCTGACGCCGGTATCGATCGGTTGCCGACGAACCCGGATCACAGTTTGTCAGTGCTGGTATCGGTCAGGTCAACCCATAGTGTCTTGAGTTCTGTGTATTGATCATGCGCGTGCAGAGAGTTGTCACGCCCGCCGAAGCCTGACTGTTTGTAGCCGCCAAAGGGTGTGGTGATGTCACCCTCGCCGTAGCAGTTGACCGTGACCGTGCCGGCGCGGATTGCGCGCGCGGCGCGCAGCGCGGTCTTGCCGTTGGCCGAGAACACCGACGCCGCAAGGCCATAGTCGGTGTCGTTGGCAACGGCCACCGCTTCCTCAACGGAGGCCACCGTGATCACCGACAGGATCGGCCCGAAAATCTCGTCGCGCGCCAGCGGGTCGTCAGGTTTGACGTTGTCGAAAATCGTCGGTGCGACGAAGGGTCCGTCCGCTGTACCGCCAAGAATCGCATCCCCGGAACCGAGCCAGCCACTGACCTTCGCCAGATGATCCGAGTCGATCAGCGCGCCGAGGTGGTTGCCGGGGTCGAGTGGATCGCCGGTTCGCCACTGCCGCGCATGGATCAACACTTTGTCAAGCACGGCGTCTTTGATCTTTTCGTGCACGATCAAGCGAGACATGGCTGAACAGTTTTCGCCCATGTTCCAGAAAGCGGCGTTGCAGAGGTGGGCCGCCACCGCATCGAGATCCTCAGCATCGTCGAGCACGATCGCCGGGTTCTTGCCGCCACACTCGAGCGTGATTTTCTTGAGGTTGGAGTCGGCTGCGTAACGCAAGAACCGGCGCCCCGTTTCTGTTGACCCGGTGAAGGACACCATGTCGACATCGGGGTGCAGCCCGAGCGGTTCCCCGCACCCGGGGCCATCGCCTGGCAACACATTGAACACCCCGCGCGGCACCCCCGCCGCGAGCGCAAGCTCGGCCACGCGTAGCGCGGTCAGCGGGGTCTGCTCGGCCGGCTTTACGATCACCGAATTGCCCGCCGCGAGCGCCGGGCCGATTTTCCAGGCCAGCATCAGGAGCGGGAAGTTCCACGGCAACACCAGGCCGACCACGCCGATCGGCTCGCGCGCGATGATCGCAAGCGCGTTGTCGCCCACCGGTGCGCTCTGGTCGTAGAGCTTGTCGATGGCCTCGGCGTGCCAGATCAGCGTGTTGATGGTTTCGGGCAGGTCGATCTCGAGGCAGTCTTTGATCGGCTTGCCGGAATCCAGGCTTTCGAGCACCGCGAGCTCAGGGGCATTGCGCTTGATGAGCTTCGCGAATCGGATCAGCACCGCCTTGCGCTCGGCCGGCGCGAGGCGTGACCAGCGGCCTTGCTCAAAGGCCTCGCGCGCCTTGCTCGCGGCAAAGTCCACGTCGTCCGCGCCGCAGGCGCTGACCTCAGCCAGGGTGCCACCGGTGGCCGGGTTCACGGTCGCGAACTGCGCGCCGCTCGCTGCCGCACGAAAACCGCCGTCGATGAAAGCGGTGCGCGGCAGGCTCAGGCCGGCTGCGATGGCGAGGCATTCGTCTCGGGTCAGGGTTGTCATGCGGATTCCGCCTCGATGGTCTCTATGGCACGGTCCATCACGCGAACGACCTCGGCCAGTTCACGCTTCTCGTCTTTGTCGAGCGGCATCAGCGGCCGCCGCGGCGGGCCGACTGGCAGGCCCCGGATGTTCAGCCCCTCCTTGATGCACTGCACGAATTTGCCGCCCTGCTCAAGCACGCGCATCAACGGCAACATCGCCGACATGATGCGTCGGCCTTTGTCGAAGTTGCCCTCCAGCGCGCAGGCCCGGTACAGGGCAATGTGGGCGTGGGGGGCGAAGTTGCTGCCGGCGCAGACCCAACTGCGAGCGCCCCAGGCAAAGAACTCGAGCGCCTGATCGTCCATGCCGCACGACAGCGCGACGTGCGGGTAGTCGCGGGCGAGGGTGTGCACGCGGTTGATGTCACCCGAGCTCTCCTTGATCGCTTTGAAGTTGGGGCTGCGCCCAACGCGATCGAGGTATTCCTCTCCCATCTCCGAGGACATGCGGCCCGGGTAGTTGTACAGCATGATCGGCAGGTTGGCAGCCGCGTCGATTGCCAAGGCATGCAGCGCATTTTCGCGCTCGGTCGGGCACGCGTACGGCGGGGTCGCGACCAAGAGCGCGTTGGCGCCCAGATCGCGTGCCGCGATGGCCAGCTCGATCGAGTCTTCCGTGCGGATGGCGCCGGTGCCGACAATGGTGGGCACTCGCGCGGCAATGTGCGCGTGAACAAAGGCCATCATCTCCAGGCGTTCGTCGATCGACTGCGCGTAGTACTCGCCCGTGGTGCCGGCGACGATGAGGCCGTGCACACCCGCACCGATCAGATAATCGACCACCGCAGCGGTCTGCTCACGATCGATGCTGTAGTCGGCTCGGTGCGCGGTCACGAGGGGCGTGTAGATGCCTTCGAATTGCATGGTTCGGACTGCGTGGTATTCAGCTGGTCATGGTAGAGGAGCCCCGTGAAGCCGTCAGCTCCAGCGGCGACCTTGGCCTAAAGGATGACGGCGTAATCCGACAAGTCGAGGCACTGACACACCGGTCAGCCGTTACACTGTTGCCCTGAATGACACGCACACGGCAACACCATGACAGACGGCCCTCTGACCCTTCGAGACGCAACGGACGCCGACAGCGAGGCGATCTGCCTGCTCAACCGCATCGATGAAGCACGCCTGAGCCCGATGGATACCACGCGCCTGGCTGAGCTGCGGCGCATCGCCTGTTACTGCCGCGTTGCACTCCTGGGCGACGAACTGGCCGGCTTCCTGATCGGCTTCTCGGACAATGCGGACTACGACAGCATCAATTACCGCTGGTTTGACACCCGCATGAAGCAGTTTTTCTATATCGATCGCGTGGTCGTCGACGCCCGCTTCCGCAGTCAGGGGATCGCAAGGCGTTTTTATGAGGACACCCAGGCCTACGCGCGAACACACGATCTCAACTGGCTGGCAGCGGAGATCGATATCGAACCCCCGAACACCATCTCGCTTGCGTTCCACAAGCAGCTGGGATTCAACGAAGTCGGCACCCAGGTCTACGGCGAGGGCAAGATGGTTTCACTCCAGCTCGGACCCGTGCCGCCTGCGTAAGTGGACAGCTACGCCAGTAAGACACATCACGCTGTCACGCGGGAGGGCGCCAATACAACCCCGTCTTCGTCCGCATACAGCCACGCACCTGGAATGAATTCCACTCCCCCAAAGCTCACCGCCATGTCCTGTTGACCGTCACCGGTTTTTTCACTGCGCCGAGGATTGGTCCCAAGTGCCTTGACGCCGATATCAAGCGACGCAATTGCTGCGGAATCCCGAATCACGCCGTTGACCACGATGCCGGCCCATCCCTGCTCTGCGGCCTTGGCCGCAATCACATCGCCAACCATCGCGCTAGCGCGAGAGCCGCCTGCATCAATAACCAATACCGCACCGTCGCCCGGCTCACTGAGAACGGCTTTCACCAACGCATTGTCGCCATCAACGGCAACCGTACGCACAGGCCCATCAAAGCGGGTGCGCCCACCAAAATTTCGCAGATCGACCTCACAAGACGGAAAATCGTTGTCGAGATCCATCAAATCAGCCGTGGCGGTCATGGCATTTCCTCATGATTCAGCGTCACCGAAATTCTACTCTTGCTCACGCGCCGAGGGTTTCGAAGCCAACGCAAACAGACGACATCCCCGGGCCACAGGATCGCACCGGGCTCAATTTCACATTTTGTTACGCAAAAAAATAGGGCCGCCAAATTGGCGGCCCCACTTTTCCTAGAACTGCGCGGTGCCGTGCTTAGAGAGCACGGACCTTGTTGGCGCAAGGGCCTTTTTGGCCTTGACCAACTTCGAATTCTACGGCTTGGCCATCAGCCAAAGTGGCGTAGCCACCATCCGTTTGGATCTCTGAATGGTGAACAAACAGATCCTTGCTACCGTCTTCCGGTGCAATAAATCCGTAGCCCTTTTCAGCGTTAAACCACTTAACCGTTCCTTTGCTCATTCTGTTCT
>CALDHJ010000570.1 GCA_937941555.1 uncultured Granulosicoccaceae bacterium
CGTTGTCGCGCTCCGACCGCGTTGCAAAGTACAACCAGCTGTTGCGGATCGAAGAAGCGCTCGGCAGTCGGGCGGTCTATCCCGGGGCGAGCGCCTTTCGTCAGAAACTGGCATAATCTCGCTACCGAATCTCACAACCGAGTCGATCCCTGTGCGCGTGATGGCCGTCATTGCCCTGGTGCTGATAGCAGGCTTGCAATACAAGTTGTGGTTTGGCGAGGGCAGCGTTCAGGAAGTCTGGCAGTTGCGTTCACAAATCGATGACAAACGCGTCGAGACCCAGCAACGCGTGGAGCGCAATCGTGCGCTCTTCGCGGAAGTGAACGACCTCAAATCCGGACTGGATGCGGTTGAAGAGATCGCGCGCACCGAACTCGGCATGGTTCGCGAGGGTGAAGTCTTTTTCCAGCTTCTCAAGGAAGACGCCGACACCAAGGCCGAGTGACCCGACCTTGACGCGTGATCGGGAGCTCAGCGTGACGGTTCTGATTCCCGCAGCTGGACGCGGTCAACGGGTCGGCAGCGAATCCCCCAAACAATACCTGCCACTGGCCGGCAAGCCGATGCTGGTGCACACGGTCGAGCGCTTGCAATCGTGCGCCCTCATTGATCGCGTTGTGGTTGCACTCGCAGACGACGACACCCATTTTCCGGCGCTCGGTCTCACGGGCGTCGACACGGTCACGGGCGGACCTTCCCGTGCCATATCGGTGTTGGCCCTGCTGGAGTCGCAAGGTGACAGTTCGCCTGAGGCCTGGGTGCTGGTGCACGATGCGGCGAGGCCGTGTGTGCGTACCGGCGATATTCACGCTTTGATCACATCAGTCGAATCCGCAGGAGCTGACGGCGGTTTGCTTGCGACGCGTGTGCGCGACACGGTCAAACGTGCGCGGCCGGATCAGAGCGTTGAAACAACGGTCCCCCGCGATTCTCTCTGGCTCGCGGCAACCCCGCAATTGTTCCGGCTCGGTCCATTGCGAGAGGCCTTGCGCGCTGCCCTGGCGGCCGGGGTCGATGTGACTGATGAAGCCTCGGCCATGGAGTGGGCCGGGCGTGCGGTGCTGTTGGTCGAGGGGCAGGACGACAACATCAAGGTGACGCGGCCGGGTGATCTGCTGATTGCGGCGTCTATTCTTGAAGCACAGCGGCGGGAATTCGGAGAAGACGAGACATGATGCGGGTCGGACACGGCTTTGATGTGCATGCCTTCGGGCCAGGAGAGGGTCTGATTCTGTGTGGGGTGACCGTGCCGTTCGACCGCGCTTTCATTGCGCACAGCGACGGTGACGTCGCCCTGCACGCGCTGACCGACGCGATGCTCGGCGCGGCCGGGCTTGGCGACATTGGTCGGCATTTTCCGGATACGGACCCTGCGTGGTTGGATGCCGACAGCCGGGGCCTGTTGCGCGATGTGCGAGACCAACTGCGCGCGCGCGATCTGACGGTGTACAACGCCGACCTGACCATCGTGGCGCAGGCACCGAAGCTGGCGGGCCATATCAACGCCATGTGCGCGAACGTCCAGGCCGACCTCGCACTCGCTGACGGCTTTGTGAACGTCAAAGCGACGACCAGCGAGCGTCTGGGTTTCACCGGGCGCGGCGAGGGCATCGCCGCATACGCCGTGGTCACAGTGGTCGCACTCTGATGGCGGCTATACACATTGCGCGAGAGCAGGGCCCCGGCCCGGTCGTGTTTGATCCGACGGGCTGCGACCTGACACCGGAGGAGCGTGAGATGTTCGCGCACCCGTTGGTCGGTGGTGTGGTGTTGTTTCGGCACAATTATCACGATCCGGCGCAGCTGCGCGAGCTGGTTCGCAGCTGCCGTGCTGCACACAAGGGGCCTCTGGTGGTGATGGTCGACCATGAAGGCGGACGGGTGCAGCGCTTTCGTGAGGGTTTCACGGCGCTGCCTCCAGCGTCCGCGCTCGGAGACCTGCATGCAGCGGATCCCGAACGCGCGGTGGAGGCTGCCCGAGCCGTGGGCCGCCTCATGGCGCTCGAACTCGAGGCGGTCGGGATCGACCTCAATCTCGCACCGGTGCTCGACATTGCGGGGGAGGGTGATGTCATCGGCAACCGGGCTTTCTCAGAGTGCACTGCAACCGTCTCGGCCCTCGCCACGAGTGTGATGCGAGGATTGCACGACGGCGGATTGGGTGCGGTGGCAAAGCATTTTCCGGGTCACGGTGGTGTGGTGCAGGACACGCACCACGAGTCGGCTGTCGACCCACGGCCGCTCGACGCGGTGCGAGCGGCCGATTTGGTGCCCTTTATCGAGCTGGTCACGGCGGGGGTGGACGGTGTGCTGCCAGCGCATGTGTCCTTCCCGGCTGTGGATGACGAGCCGGTGGGGTATTCCGCGCGCTGGTTGCAAGACGAATTGCGCGGCCATATGGCTTTCGACGGGCTCATCATCAGCGACGATCTGAGCATGGCCGCGGCACAGCGGGCCGGTGGAGTGGTTGAGGCGGCCAGTGCTGCGATGGCGGCAGGCTGCGACATGGTGCTGAGTTGTCAGGTGCCTGCGGCGGCTGTGACCCTGCTCGACAGGCTGCAAGCGGACGTTGAATCAACTGATCGCGTGCGGCGGGTCGCGCAATTCGACTCGCTGCGCCGCTCGCGTCAGTGCGCGGTGGATCGACGCGTTGCAGAAGACTGTGTGCAACAGCTGACTCAAACCCTGGAGGGGTGACACGAATGACTGTGACAGCCATTATCGGCGGAACCGGCCTGAGCCAAATAGAGGGATTGGTCGTCGCGCGCCGGGAGATGGTGCGCACGCCGTGGGGGCAGCCCTCCGGACCGCTCTTGCACGGCAATCTGTATGGCCAGCCAGTGGTGTTCCTCGCACGCCACGGGCAGTTGCACACATTACCGCCTCACCGTATCAACTACCGCGCGAATGTCTGGGCGTTGGCGCACGCCGGTGCCAGTCGCATAATCGCGGTCGCGGCTGTCGGCGGTGTTGATCCGGTATTGACGCCGCCCTCTCTGGTGCTGCCCGATCAGCTGATCGATTACACCAGTGACCGAGAGCACACCTTCTATGAAGGGGGCGATGCTGCGTCTGTGGTACACGTCGATTTCCGGGAGCCCTACGACAGTGGCTTGCGTCAGGCCTTGGCCGATGCTGCCGAGTCGGCGGCCGTCGCGATGCAGATCGGTGGCGTTTACGGTGTTACGCAGGGGCCGCGGTGCGAAACTGCGGCCGAGGTGCTGCGCATGCAGCGGGAAGGGTGCTCGATTACCGGCATGACCGGCATGCCAGAAGCGGTATTGGCGCGAGAATTGGGGGTGCCTTACGCGCCGATTTGTGTCGTAGTGAGCCGGGCGGGTGTGCCGCCGGCGCATGGCGACCCGGCGCTGGAACAGGCTGTCGAGCGCGGCTTGGACAGCGTGCGGTCCGTGATTGCCGCTGTCTTGAAATGAGCGGTGTCAGTGCCGAATCGGGTCGAGGCGTGGAGCGTCGGTAGCCGGTGTTTCCGCATCGCTCAGGGCTCGCCAGCGTTCAGCCTCGCGAGCAAGGCAACACCGCAGTTTCAGCGATTTGAGCGGGCAGTCGAGGCATTTCTCGAAGGCGTCAGCAACGTCTGACGCGGTGTCCTTGTCTGGCGAGTGTGCGTAGACGCGGATCATGCGGCGCGCGGTGCGCAACCGGGTCGCGGAATCGGGGTGACTCATGGGTCGTGGTGGCTGTCTGTCCAGTAGCATGTCGATGTTAGATTGAACGAGAATGATTCGCAATAGGCTTTTCTTATGCCGGTGAAAGATCGCTCAGCAAAGGCGTGGTTGGTGTACGTGATCGAAGCCGATAACGCGCGTCTCTACACTGGCATCAGCACCGACGTGGCGAGGCGATTGCGGGAGCATCTGGCTGGTCGAGGGGCGCGCAGCCTGCGCGGTGCATCGCAATTGACGCTGAAGTGGCAGGTCGAAATGGCGTCGCACAGCGAAGCATTGCGTGTTGAGCGGCGAATCAAGGCCCTGCCGGTTTTGGCGAAACACGAATTGATCAGCTGTGTGTGCGAGCGCCGGGACGTGCTTGCGCGATTCGAGGACTGCAACACCTGATCCGGAGAGCTGGTGCAACCTCCGGGTTGACGGGTCCAATGTAGCGCTGTGGACCCGTCTTGGCGTGCTGACACCGGCGGGGTGTCAGTGCGCTGCGGCCCGATCAGACCTGATAGTAACTACGGTACCAGTCGACAAAGTTGCCGATACCGACTTCGATGTCCGTGTCGGGTTTGTAGCCAACGTCGCGCACCAGGTCCGAGACATCGGCGTAGGTGTCCGGTACATCACCTGGCTGCAACGGCAACAGATTGCGTTTGGCTTCGATGCCGAGCTTTTCCTCAAGCACGGCGATGTAGCGCTCGAGTTCCACCGGGGCATTGTTGCCGATGTTGTAGATGCG
>CALDHJ010000571.1 GCA_937941555.1 uncultured Granulosicoccaceae bacterium
CCACTCAAGGTGTCACCCCATACCTTGTGGGAGGGCCGTCCTCGTGAAGCGAGACGGCGCGACGGCCATTGGCTCGATTCGAGGCCTTGACACGCGCAGACAGTCCAAGCTACATCACCGCAAAGAGTGATTGGCTTGCCACACTCGCTTCTTGCAGGCTGGCGGACCTTGAATCGACCAACCCGAATCCATGCACCAACCTCGCAGTCACACGCTTCGAACAGGCCGCCGCTCCCTCATCAACACAACCTTCCACCTGCGTTTCTCGATCGAGCGTGGCAGCCCACCAATGAGCAAACTGCACACCGCACGTGCCGTGATTCTGTCGCTCAAATGCGAAGCCGAATTGAAGCGAGTGTCTACGCATTGCTTCGTCGTGATGCCAGACCATGTCCACTGGCTCGCTACACTCCGACAGGGATCGCTTGGCCACGCAATCGGGCGCGTCAAGCGGTACAGTCGGTGGCGTTCAGGTCATGGAATCACATGGCAAGACGGGTACTTTGATCGCGCCTTGCGGCACAACGATTCACTGCGCGACACAGCCCGTTACATCATCAACAACCCGGTCAGAGCCGGATTGGCTGAATCCGTTGGCTATTATCCTCACTGGGACGCGGAGTGGATTTGTGGCGAATGGCGATTGGACTGAACCCTACGCGAGCCGGTGAACGGGCAACTCGCGCCTGATCGTTGCACGATGCAGACCCTCCCACAGGATCAAACGCAGCCCACACAACCCGCGGGCGGGGCGTTGTCACACTGGCACTCAGCGGCGCGGTAAAGAACGTGATCTTGTGAACTGACGGCTCGCGCCTGATCGCTGCGCGATGCAGTCCCTCCCACAGGGTCTAACGCACTCCGCATAGCATTTGGACGGGGCGCCGCGAGCCCCGCGCTATTTGGTGGGTCTAAGCCTTGGTCTCGGCCAGCGCCGCCAGCGCGGCTTTGCGTGACTCGGCGAGATCGACGATCGGGTGTGGGTAGTTCACGCCCAGCGTGACCCCGGCGTCGGCCAGGATATCGTGCGGCGCGAGCCACGGCGCGAACAGGTGTTTCTTCGGCATCCTGGCAAGTTCTGGTACCCATTTGCGGGTGTACTCACCTTCAGCGTCGAACTTCTCGCCCTGGGTGACCGGGTTGAAGATGCGAAAAAACGGCGCGGCATCCGCGCCACTACCTGCAACCCACTGCCAACTGGCGCTGTTGCTCGCGAGGCTCGCATCCACCAGCGTGTCGTGAAACCACGCAGCGCCGTGTCGCCAATGTTGCAACAGGTTCTTGACCAGAAACGAACCCACTACCATGCGAACACGGTTGTGCATGTAGCCCGTTGCCCAGAGTTCGCGCATCCCGGCGTCGACAATCGGGATACCAGTCTTTCCCGCCTGCCAGGCGCCGCGCAGCGCCGCGTCGTCGCGCCACAGCATGGCGTTGAATTTCGGCTGCCAGTTCTCCGCCGGCAAGCTCGGCCAGTGGTAGAGCAGATGGTGGGAAAATTCGCGCCAGCCGAGCTCGGTGCAAAAGCGGTCGCGGTCGTCGGTGTCGGGCAGGGACAACGCCATGTGCCACGCCTGGTTGGGCGACACCTCGCCAAACTGCAAGTGCGGCGAGAGCCGCGACACGGTTTCGGCGGCGGGCAGGTCTCGGCCGCGGGCGTATTCGCGCAGCTCGCGCGCCCGCACGCTGTCGAGTCGCGCGTGCGCGCCGGCCTCGCCCGGCGTCCAGACCGACTCGAATCCGCTGTACCACGGGATGCGCGGCATGAGCTTCAAGCTGTCGAGCCGCTTGCCGTCAGCGGCCGAGATCGTGTTGAGCTCGGCTGGCGCCGGCAAGGGCGCACGCGGGGCCGCCGCACTGAGGCACCCTTTGCGGTAAAACGGTGTGAACACTTTGTAGGGTGTTTCGTCTTTCTTGTGGACCTCCCAGGGCTCCCAGAGCAACGACCCGTTGTGGCTGGTCACGCGCGCGCCCTGCTCCGTCAGGGCGGTCTTGATATCGCGGTCGCGGCGGATCCGCCAGGGTTCGTAACACCGATTCCAATGCACGCTATCAATCCGGTGCTCACGCACCAGCGCCGGCAGAATCTCGCGCGCGTCGCCAGCGTAAACCGCTAACGCGCCCCCGAGCGATTGGTCGAGCGCGGCCAGACTCTGGTGCAACCACCAGCGCGACGCGCCGCCGAGCGCGGCATCGCCGGCGTTGTGGTCGTCGAGCACGTAGACACACAAGACCTCACCGTCGGCCGCCGCCGCTCGCAAGGCGGGATTGTCGGCCAGTCGCAAGTCCTGCCGAAACCAGTGCAAGGCACGCATCGCAGTCTCCCCGAATCAGTCGGCTGAGGTGAGCGGTCGGGTTTCGCCGTGCTGCATGACGACGAACTCCTCCGCGTCCACACCCGCCTCAGCGAGCGCGGCGGCCAGGCGCTTGGGTGGGTCATCCACCGGTTCATCGGTGAGCATGAAAGTGCCCCAGTGCATCGCCACCGATTGCGTTGCGCGCAGATCACGGTGAACCTGCACGGCCTCGGCGGGGTCCATGTGGGCTGCTTTCATGAACCAGCGCGGCAGGTAGGCGCCGATCGGCACCGCGGCAACATCGAATGGACCGAGCCGATCACCGATGGCCTTGAAATCGGCCGAGTATCCGCTGTCGCCGATGTGAACAAAACGAAAATCGTCCGACGCCATGACCCATCCCGCCCAGAGCACCGTGTTGCGGTCAAAGGGGCTGCGACTGGTCCAGTGGTGCACTGGCACAGCGGTGATCTCCCACTCGCCGAACGGCGCACTCTGCCACCAATCGAGCTCGACGACCGAGCTGACACCGAGGTCGTCAAACCACGCCTTTTGCCCCAGCGGCACAAACCAGGTCGGCGGGTTGTCGGTCTGTTTGTCGCGCAATGCCTCGACCGTGTAGCGGTCGAGGTGGTCGTAGTGGTTGTGCGAGATAACGATGAAATCGATATCCGGTAATGCATCGAGTTCGAGGCCGGGCGGCACCAGGCGCTTAGGCCCGGCAAAGCTCACCGGCGATGCCCGCTCACCAAAGTGCGGGTCGGTCAGAACGTTGACGCCGCGGTGTTGCAACAGAAAGGCGCTGTGTCCGATCCAGGTCAAAGTGGAATCGCTGCGGTTCTCACGCAGGTAGTCCGGATCGTTGTCGGCCAGTGGCAACGCCAGCGGCTTCACGTCCGGCGCGTTCCAGCGCCATTTCAGCAGCGCCGAAAACGGTTTGTTGATCGCCACCCCGTCGGTGTTGACGAAGCGGCCATCGCTGCGGTGGTGCGCGGGCTTTCCGTCGACGGGTTCGGACGGCTTGCGCCCGAGCAGACTCGCACACGCGGCAACCGCGACGACCACCAGAACCAGCACTATCCAACGCATTGACGTTCGTCCTCTTCCCTGTTCGATTTGCAGGCGGCGTACGCCGCCGCAATATTCGGCCGGTGCCGGTGTGCGTGAGCACGTTCGGCGAGATAACGATCAAGCAGCGCATCCGCGGGCCACCGAGCCTGTCCCGCTGGCCAGGGCCGACAGCTTTCACGCGCGACCGCCACCACCTGCAACGCCATCACCTCGTAGATCCGGCCGCGCTCGCGCACCAACCGTTCCCGGCTGACTTCGAGCGGCAGCGTCGCTAGACGTTCCCGCAGCGCCCAACACTGGCGCACCGGGCACAACAGAAATTTCAACGGCCAACCGGCGTGCCGTGCGATCAGGCTCTCGACCAGGTCCGCCACCGTGTCCCCACCGAGACCCGCCAGGATCAGCAACGTATCCGGCTTATCACCCGGCAGCTGCAGGCGGTCGATATCGGTGCAATGCACTTGCAACGCCGGGAAGCATTGCGCCATGCGCTCACACAACACCGGCACCCGATCCACCGCGTGCACCAAACCGTGCCGACCGGTCTTCAGCAGCGCATCGGCGAGCAGCCCGTGGTCGGCGGCGAGATCCCAGACGGCGTCATGGGGCCGGTCAACCGCATCGCGCAAGGCGCGCAGGCGCGCACCGAGCCGGTCGGCGGCCATTGCCGCCGCCTCAGCGGCGCACACTGTTCTGCAGCGCGGCGCGAATGATCTCTTCTACTGAGCCTGCATCCTTGACCGATTTTGCCATGCGCAACGCTTCGCTCGCCTTGTACCCGAGCGCCTCGAGCGCAGCACAGGCCTCACCAAGCAGCGTGTTCGCACTCGGCACCGGCGCGGCACCGTCGGCCGAGGTCGCCTCGAGGGTGCCGAGCTTGTCTTTGAGTTCGACAATCAGCCGCTCGGCAGTTTTCTTGCCGATGCCGGGCAGGCGCGCGAGCGCCGCCGCATCCGCCGCCTGGACCGCGTTGGCCAGTTCCTCGCCGGTCATGCCGGACAACACCCCGAGCGCGACCTTGGGCCCCACGCCGCTGATCTTGATCAGGGTCTGAAACTGCGTGCGCTCGGACTCGGTGACAAAGCCGAACAGCAGCTGAGCGTCTTCGCGCACGACCATGTGGGTGTGCAGCACCACCCGCTCGCCGAGCGCTGGCAAGTGGTAGATGCTCGACATCGGCGCGGTCACGAGATAGCCGACACCGTTCACGTCGAGCACGATATCGGGCGGCGTTTTCTGCACCAGGGTGCCGGTCAGGCGCGCGATCATGTGCCCGCCTCCGCCTTGAGTTCGGCGCTGAGCGCCCGGTGCAGCCGCAGGTGGCCGTGGCAGAGCGCGACGCCCAGGGCGTCGGCGGCGTCCGCCTGCAATTTTTCGCCCTTGAGGTTCAACAACACCCCAACCATGTGCTGAACCTGCGTTTTGTCCGCGCTGCCCTTGCCGACCACCGATTGCTTGACCAAGCGCGCAGCGTACTCCGCGACCGGCAAACCGGCAGTCGCAAGCGCGCACACTGCCGCGCCCCGCGCCTGGCCTAGCTTGAGCGCCGAGCTTGCGTTTTTGGACATGAACACTTCCTCCACCGCCGACTCGGCCGGTTCATACTCGGCGACCAGCGCGGTCACGCGGCTGAAGATGCACGCGAGCTTGTCGGCGAGGCAATCGCCCTCGACCTTGATGTGGCCATGGGCGACGTGGCGGTTGTGCCGGCCGTCGGATTCGATCACACCCCATCCGGTGACGCGCGAACCCGGGTCGATGCCGAGGATGCG
>CALDHJ010000572.1 GCA_937941555.1 uncultured Granulosicoccaceae bacterium
GATCAGATGTTGCAGTACTTGAATAACAACGCGTAACCGGTAGCAGGTGATTTGTGAGCAGGGTGTGTCGAATTGGAACAGTGGTGTTAACACTCGTGCTCAGCGGGTGTCTGCACACGTCGCTTGAGAACCCTGCTACACCGGAGTACCAGCCTGTGGTGCCTTCGCCACGGGCGATGATAGAAGCGGCACCGACTGGCAGTATTTACAAGGCTGGTCACTCGAATGAATTGTTTCGCGACCTCAAAGCCTACCGTGTGGGCGATGTGCTGACCGTGGTGCTCTCGGAGGATACGTCTGCCGAGATGCGCTCGACCACGAGCACCAAGAAAGACGACAATATTTCACTCGGTTTGTCCAACCTGCTGGGTAACCAGTACGCCGCATTGCAAAGCCCTCTCGGGGTCCAAAGCGACAACACTCGCTCATTCGCCGGCACCGGAAACAGCAGCAAGAGCAACAGCCTCGATGGCCAGATCACGGTCACCGTGCACGACGTCATGCCCAATGGCAATCTGTTGATCCGCGGTGAGAAGCGCGTGACCATCAACCGCGGAATCGAGTTTCTGCAACTCAGTGGCATTGTGCGACCGGAAGACGTCAATGCCGAGAATGAAGTCAGCTCTGTTCGGATCGCCGATACCCAGATCACTTACAGCAGCCGCGGCATCGTTGGCGATTCGAACACTGCCGGTTGGGGTTCGCGGATATTCAACAGCCCTTGGTGGCCGTTCTGATGCGCCGGATGTTGTGGGCCTGCTTCCTCGTTCTCTTTTCGCTGCCGTCGCAGGCCGAACGGGTCAAGGATCTGGCCAGTGTGGCCGGCGTGCGAGACAATCAGTTGCTCGGCTACGGTCTCGTCGTGGGTCTTGACGGCAGCGGCGACTCGCTGACCCGCACCCGTTTCACTGCCCACAGCCTGTCGGCCCTACTGAACCGCTACGGCATTACTTTGCCCGAAGGTGTCACGCCGGATTCGAAGAACATTGCGGCCGTGATGGTTAGCGCAACGCTGCCGCCTTTCTCGAAGCCTGGCCAGCGCATTGATGTGACAGTGTCGTCGTTGGGCGACGCCAAGAACCTGCGTGGTGGCAGCCTGCTGATGACACCGCTCAAAGGGGCGGATGGTGGCATCTACGCATTGGCGCAAGGCAATCTGACGGTGGGCGGCTTTGGTATTCAGGGCGCTGATGGGTCGAAGGTGACGGTCAACGTACCGAGTAGCGCGAGGGTGCCGAACGGCGCGACAGTAGAGCGCAGCGTACCGACGCCATTCGGCAGCGCGGATGCGTTGTATTTCAACCTCCACACGCCGGACTTCACCACCGCAAAACGCCTGGCTGATAAATTCAATACCGCACTCGGCCCGGGCAGTGCCATGGCACAGGATGCGGTAACCGTTCGCGTATTGGCGCCGCCCGAGTTGGATCAGCGGGTCGGGTTTCTCGCGTACCTCGAGAGTCTGGAAATTGATCCAGGCGAAGCGGCTGCCAAGGTTATTGTCAATTCGCGCACCGGCACGATTGTTATCGGCAGCCATGTGCGCGTTGGCCCGGCGGCCGTGACGCACGGCAGCCTGACGGTGTCGGTCGATGAGAATCCCGAGATCTCGCAACCCAATGCCTTGGCAAATGGGCAGACAGCGCAGGTCGAGGACACCACGATCGACATCGATGAAGAGAACAACCGCATGTTCCTGTTCCGCGGCGAAACCTCCCTGTCCGATATCGTACGCGCAGTGAATCAGGTCGGCGCGGCACCGAGTGACCTCGTGGCGATCCTTGAAGCGCTGAAGGAAGCGGGTGCGCTGCAGGCGCAGCTCATAGTGATCTGACGCCATGAATACCGTCGACACGGGGCAGTATCTTGATCTGGGTGGCTTGTCCTCCTTGCGGCACGATGCCCGGCAGACACCCAATGACGCCGAGACGCTGCGGAAAGTTGCCGAGCAGTTCGAGAGTCTTTTCGTGCACATGCTGCTCAAGTCCCAGCGTGCTGCGAACCTCGGTGATCCACTGTTCGACAGCAATGCCCTCGACACCTACCGCGACATGCAGGATCAGCAGATGTCGATGGAACTCTCCAAGCAGGGGGGTTTTGGTCTGGCGGACATGCTGGTTCAGCAATTGGGCAAGTACATTGCGCCGTCGCCTGATGCCGACATCGATCCTCAGACCGCGGCGCCTGCGCGCTTCCCGGGCGTTGTCGATGCTGGCACGGTAACACCGCTCGTCGACCTTGATGCGACGGGCCCGGCTGTATTGCCGACATCGAATTCGGCGGCGCAAGTCGATGCGGGCGCCGGATTCGAGATATCCGAATGGCCGGTACGTGCAGCAGGGCAGCCGCCCGCGTCTGTCGCACCGTCTTCGGCCGATACCGCGGTGTTGGCGGCAGCGCCTATCACGCCGGTTGCACACCGACCGCTCGCTGCGTCGTCAACCCTGGCCTACCGCGTTGAAGCAGCGACGGATCGATCGGAACGTGAGCCCCTGCGCTGGCAGTCGCCTGAACAGTTTGTGCAGGATGTACTGCCGCACGCCAAGGCCGCTGCGGAGAAAATTGGCGTCGATCCTCGGCTGCTGGTCGCACAGGCAGCGCTCGAGACCGGGTGGGGGCAGCACGTACCTCAAAGTGATGAGACAGCCGGGTACAACTTGTTCGGTATCAAGGCCGATCACCGTTGGGATGGAAACCGCGTGGCCTGGAACACCCTTGAACACGATGGCGTCGAGTTCATCCCGACGCGCGCACAGTTCCGTGCTTATGAGGGACTCGGTGATGCGATCAATGACTACGCCGATTTCATTCACGGCAACCCACGCTACCAGGATGCGATCGCAGAGTCTGCCAACCCCGACGCCTACATTCAGGCCTTGCAGCGCGCCGGGTACGCGACTGACCCGAACTACGCTGACAAGGTCATGCGCATTTACCACGGCGATCGACTCAATGCCGCCGTGGCAAACGGGTAATGACGCGATGACTTCAGTTCTGCTCAAACCTGCCGCTGGTATCTGTATTGCGCTGAGTCGACGGCTTGGTGGCGACTGCATGCCAGTGCAGTTGTTGTCTGCAGACGCCCGCTCCGCAGCGCGACAGGACCAGAACCATGGCTGACTTATTCGGCATCGCGAGTTCCGGTTTGCGAGCTGCGCAAGCGTCGCTCAGCACCGTCGGTAACAATATCGCAAACGCAAACACCGAGGGCTATCACCGGCAACGGGTGGATCTCGAGCCCAGTGTCTCAGTACAGCTGGGCAGCCATCGCTTCGGTACGGGTGTGTCGATCGACGTGCTCGACCGCAGCGCGAACGAAATCGTCTCGCGTCAGGTGCGCGTGGCCACATCCGATTGGGCTCGACAGGATCGTCTTGCCGAGCTCGGGCGTCAGGTGTCTGATCTGTTTGGCACCGAGGGCTACGGCCTCGATGACGGCATGAACACCTTTTTCAACTCCATTCGAGACGCATCGAACGATCCGTCGTCGGTGCCGCTGCGCACTGTCATGATGGAGAGTGCGCGCGCGCTTGCACACAAATTTCAAAGCATGGACGGTGAGCTTGCGTCATTGTCCGGCACAGTTGAGAGCGAGATCCGGCAACAAACCAACGAACTCAACCGACTGACGTCCGAGCTTGCGAACGTCAACGAGAAGATTCACGCGATGTCCGGCACGACCGCTGACAACAACGCGCCGGAGCTGCTCGATGAGCGAGACCGCTTGCTTGATCAGATCAGCGAACGTGTTTCGGTTGACACACGCTTTCACGACGATGGCTCAGTGCACGTCAGTGTCAAGAACGGCCATACACTGGTCAGCAAGGAAGGTGACTTTCCGCTGCAGCTCGAAGTTTCAGCAGAACGCCACGATCATTTCGACATCCGCGCATCGGACGGCGGAACTCCGATCATTACCGACATGCTTCAGGGCGGCACGCTCGGTGCGCTGCTGCACGAAGGACGTGCTGTGATCGACGACGCACGTGACAACATCGGGCGTCTTGCAGTCGGCCTTGCCGAGGTGATCAACGAACAACATCGCATCGGCATCACACCGGACGATACATTCGGCGGTGACTTCTTTACTGTCGGCGAAGCCAACCTTGTCAGCAACCTCAACAACGGCGGCCTGGCGACAATTGATGTGGCCTACAGTGACCCCGGTGCACTGAGAGGGGGCGATTACAGCCTGTCTTTTGATGGCACCGATTGGACACTTGAGTCTGACGACGGCAAGAGCAGTGTCACGGCGGGTGGCCCGACCTTGGCTCTGGATGGCCTGGAAGTCACGGTTGGCGGGACGGCAATCGCGGGTGACCGCTATCTGGTTCAGCCGACAAACGGGGCGGCTGCCCGATTGGCGCTCGCCATCGGTGATGCCAGCGAAATCGCTGCTTCTCTGCCGGTGCGTGCCGTGGTCGACAACGAAAACATCGGCAACGCGCGGATAGATGGCCCCGACATTCTGGATGTGACAGACCCGAATCTGCGTCAGCCGATCGATATTGTCTTCAACGATCCGCCGACCACCTTCGATCTTGTCGACGCCGATACCGGTGCCACCGTCGCGGCGGCTCAGGCCTACACGGCAGGGGATACGGTCGATCTGAACGGATGGCGGGTGACGATCGAGGGGACACCGCGCGCGGGAGACAAATTCATTGTCGAGAACAATGCCGGTGGTACCGCATTCCATAACCTGCGCGAAATTTCAGACCTGCAGGTAAAGGACTACTTCGAGTCTGGTACGGCCTCTCTTGAAGACCTCTACCAGAACGCCTTGGGTGAAGCCGCGGGCGTGGCGTCTGCGGCCCGTTTGGGCGCGGACAGTTCAGTCACCTTGAAAGATAGCCTGGAAGAGCGTCTGGAATCCGAGGTGGGCGTGAATCTCGACCAGGAAGCGGCCGACCTGATGCGGCTTCAGCAGATGTATCAAGCGAACGCGCGTGTCCTGACCGTGGCGAAAGACGTGTTCGACACCATACTCGGGTCGTTCCGGTGATGTTTTTCATTGATCGCCAACGCCAGATAGCCTCCACGCCGTTGAAACGCATGGGAGTGAAGACACTGTGCGCGTAACCAACAACATGACCTTTGAGCGAGCGATGACCTCGTTCAATCAGCAGAACAGCCGCATCTACGATTTGCAAGGGCAGCTTGCCAGCGGCGTGCGTCTGCAGTCGCCTGATCAGGCGCCGGTTGACGCGGTGCGGGTGAGCCGGCTGGACAGCCTCAACGAGCGCATGGGCCAATATCAGGAGAACATCAACCTGGTAAACCACCGGCTCGGCGTTGAAGAGGATTCGCTTCGCAACATCACCAACCTGTACCAGCGCGCGCGCGAGCTAACGGTGCAGGCAGGTAACACCTCATTGCCGACCGAATCGCGCGAGGCCATTGCGACCGAACTCGAAGCGCGTATGTCGGAATTGGTTGACCTGATCAACACCAAGGATTCGCTCGGCAACTATGTGTTTGCCGGATACGATGGCCGCACCAAGCCGGTCGAACTCGAACCCACCGCCGGGCTCGGCCGAGTGACCATGTCCGGTGGTGCGGTACAGCACAAAGTGGAAGTAGGCGAGTCGCGCGACGTGGTCGTAGGTGATCACGCAGCGGCCACAGTCTTGCGCACCGACAGCGCCAGTGCCTTGCGCAGCCGTGCGGATGCAGCCAATACCGGTACGGCGGAAATGCTGCCGGCATTTATCTCCGATGAAACCGCGTTCTCGGGTGACACCCTTACCATCGAGTTTGTCGCGGCCAACACCATCGATGTGCGCGACTCCGGTGGCGTCGTGGTCGCGGCGGGGATAACGGTGGAGCCTGGCGAGCCCGTGCGTTTCGCTGGTGTGACGACGTCCTTTGATGGTTCGCCTGCAGCTGGAGATAGCTTCACGATCGAGCCGGGCTTGCGCAAAGATTCTTTCGGGGTGTTCAACCAGATGATTGACGCGCTGCGCTCGGGATCAGATGATCAGTTGACTGAAGCGGTCGATCGGACACTCACTGATTTCGACGGTCTGATGAGCACGGTGTCAACGGCGACGGCGCGCCTTGGCGCGCGATTGAACTCGCTCGAATCTCAGAACAACAGCCTCGAAGACTATGTGTTGCGCACCGAGAAGACCTTGTCTTCATTGCGGGACACCAACTTTGCCGAAGCGGCTACCAATCTCCAGAAAGAGATGGCCGTGCTCCAGGCGGCTCAGCAAACCCTCTCCTTGCTGCAAAAGAACAGCTTGTTCAACTATATCTGAGCGCGTGTGGTGCGCTTGTGCACCACACCTTTTCAGATATTCGCCACAGTTGATTCGGCCGCGCCACGCTTTCGATACGCAACGTCTTCTGACCCTGCAGCAGGCCTGGCGGAAATAATTTCCAATTTCTGACGTACTGACAATCGATTCGAAGTGGTGAGCACTGTTCGGGCATCGGGCCGCCGGCGCTTCTCCCACGCTTGAAACCCGCTTTTGCGCATAAAACTGTGAAAAGTCATGATGCAAAGTGTTTTTGCGCGCAGAAAACCGGTACGTCTCTAAAGATTATTGTTTGAACGCCGTCACAGTGGGTGAGAAAGGAAAGTATCGCTGGGCCAAGATTAACGTTGTGTCACCGCGAAGCTGGGATTGATTATCTGCTTGCAGAGCAACCCCACTCGGGACAGTTACCAATAAATCGCAAGCCGGGTGCTCATTAGAATCGTGCTCATCCAAGAGCGTTGGAGAAAAAAATGACGGTAATCAATACCAATATGATGTCCATCGGCGCCCAAGGTCGCGTTGGTGATGCAGGTAGCGCCCTGTCCACGGCGATGGAGCGTCTTTCTTCCGGAATGCGTATCAACAGTGCGAAGGATGATGCGGCAGGTCTCGCGATCTCCGATCGCATGACGTCGCAGATTCGCGGCTTGAACCAGGCTGTTCGCAACGCCAACGACGGCGTATCGCTTGCGCAGGTCGCTGAAGGCGCCTTGCAGGAGTCCGGTAACATCATGCAGCGCATGCGTGAGCTCGCGGTGCA